>JACIWU010000003.1 GCA_014360805.1 Chloroflexota bacterium | reverse complement strand
TAACACGAACCCACACGAATGGAGAATAGTAGGCGCGTAGGGCGGCTTTCCATAGCCGCCAGAGACGGGCAGGTGTGGAAACCCGCCCTACGCTTGTTATCCACGAATAACACGAACCCACACGAATGGAGAATAGTAGGCGCGTAGGGCGGCTTTCCATAGCCGCCGGAGACAAGGGGCAGGTATGGAAACCTGCCCTACTTGCGTTTGCCAGGCGGCGCGCGGCCGGGGTATAATGCCGCATCCCCCACCGGAGGACAGACGGGATGCAGGTTGAACTCATCGCCATCACGCGCTACCTGCGCGGCAACGGCACGCCCGAGGAGTTGCTGGAGCACGCGGGGCGCGTGTGCTATCGGTCCGAGTCGCGCGGCGAGCCGGGCAAGTTCCTGATGGCGCGGGTACGCGAGGGGCACGAGAGCCTGATTGAGCACGCCTCGGCCACGTTTGAAATCTCGGGCGTGTCCAGGGCCTGCACCCACCAACTGGTGCGCCATCGCATCGCCAGTTACTCGCAGGAGTCGCAGCGGTATGTGGACCTGTCCGCACCCGAGTACGTGGTCCCGCCTTCCGTCGCCGGCGACCCGGAGGCCATGGCGGTCTGGCAGCAGGCCACCGAGGGCCTGTCCGAGGCGTACCGCCGACTTCGCCAGCGGGGCATTTTCAAGGAGGACGCGCGGTTTCTCCTGCCCAACGCCACGGCGACCCGCATCGTGGTTACGATGAACTTCCGTTCGTGGCGGCACTTCATCAAGACGCGGGGATTGGATCGCGCTGCCCAATGGGAAATCCGCGAAGTCGCCAACCGCATCCTGGACATCCTGTACGAGCAAGCGCCATCGGTCTTTGAGGATTTGATTCGTGAGCGAACGGCCAAGTCTTGACGCCTACTTCATGCACATCGCCCGCGTGGTCGCGAGTCGGTCCACGTGCCTGCACCGCCACGTGGGGGCGGTAATCGTGAAGGGCAAGCAGATTGTGTCCACGGGGTACAACGGCGCGCCCGCGGGCCAGCCTCATTGCCTGGACATCGGGTGCGCGCGCGAGGGCGTTCCGTCGGGCCAGCGGTCCGAACTGTGCCGCGGCGCGCACGCCGAGCAGAACGCCATCAACTTTGCGGCGCGATTCGGCATCAGCATTGAGGGCGCCACGCTGTACACCACCCACTTCCCGTGCTCGTGGTGTGCCAAGAGCATCGTCAACGCGGGGATTCGGCGCGTGGTGTACGCCGAGGACTACCCCGACCCGCTGGCGAAGGCAATTCTGGCGGGGCTGGAGGTGGTGCACGCGCCCGATGGGGACTCTACCCCTTCATCACCGCCAGCGGCCTGAGGCGCGCGACCTTACGGGCGATGCCAGCGGCGTGGATGGTGTCCACCACCGCGTCCACGTCCTTGTACGCCTCGGGGGCTTCCTCGGCCAGGCCGGCCATGCTGCCGGCGCGCACCTCAATCCCATGCGCCTTGAGTTGCTCGCGCAGTTTCTCACCGCGCACCTGGCGCTTGGCTTCGGCGCGGCTCAGCAACCGCCCGGCGCCGTGCGCCGCGGAGCCGAAGGTCTCCTCCATCGCCCGGCTGGTGCCCACCAGCACGTAAGATGCCGTGCCCATGTCGCCGGGAATCAGCACCGGCTGGCCGATGGCGCGGTAGTCCGGCGGGAGCGAGGGATGCCCCGGCCCGAAGGCGCGCGTGGCCCCCTTACGGTGCACGCACAGTTTGGTCGGCCTGCCCTCTATGGCGTACTCCTCTATCTTGGCGATGTTGTGCGCCACGTCGTACACGACGCGCAGGTGCCAGTCGCGGAACTTGGGCGCGAGGACGCGCTCAAAGGCCTGGCGGGTCATGTGGGTCAGGCACTGGCGGTTGGCCCAGGCGTAGTTGGCCGCGCCGGCCATGGCCCCGAAGTATGCCTTGCCCTCGGGCGAGTTCAGCGGCGCGCACACCAGTTCGCGGTCGGGCAGGCGGATGCCGTATTTCTGCACGGCGCTTTGCAGCGAGCGGACGTAGTCGGTGCACACTTGGTGCCCCAGGCCCCGCGAGCCGGAGTGAATCTGCACCACCAGTTGCCCCTTGAACAGCCCCAGCGCGTTGGCGGCCTCCTCGTCGTAGATTTCCTCCACCTCCTGCACCTCCAGGAAGTGGTTGCCCGATCCCAGCGTGCCCAGTTGGTTGCGTCCGCGGGATTTGGCCCGCTCGCTCACGGCCGACGGGTCGGCGCCGGGCATAGCCCCGCGCTCCTCCAGGTGGTCCAGATCCTCTGCGCTGCCGTAGCCCGCCCTCACGGCCCATTCCGCGCCCCTCACCAGCACCTCGTCCAGTTGCTTGTTGGAGAGTTTGATGGGGCCGGTCTCGCCCACACCGCTGGGCACGGTGTTGTACAGGACGTTGATGAGGTCGCCCATCAGCGGCTTGACGGCGCTGGCGCTAAGCCCGGATGCCAGCAGGCGCACGCCGCAGTTGGACACCACGAAGCCGTTGGCGATGAAATTGTGCTCCTCGTGGGCGACGGTGAAGTCGTACACGTCCCCCTGGCTATCGTCCGCGGGTTCTACACTCACGACGGTGTCCCAGACCATGCCGGACATCCCCAGCCCCGCGGTCGCTTCGTCCAGGAATCGCGAGAACGGGATGAATGCCTGCCCTACTCGCGGGGCGGCGCTTCGGCCTTCCCACAGCGAACGTTCCACGAAGCGCTCGTTGGCGAATGGCCCGACCGTGGCATCCTTGATTTCCTGGACGGTTCTGCCTTCGGCGCGCATGGCCTGCACCTGCTCGGCTATCGCCTCGCGCTGGGCCAGCACTTGCTGTTTCAGGCACAGGTAGATCACGGCTACGCTCGCCAGGGCGCGCTTCTCGCGGTGGCACTCAAACCCCACGCGGCTCCACAGGCGGATCAGGTTTTCCGGCGACGACGCGACGCTCAAACGCAGGCGGATAGACCGGGAGCCGTCCGCGTTCACCTGTTCGGCCCGCTGGCTGATGGGCAGCGTTTGCACGCCGAATTCCGCCAGAAGGTCGGCGATGTCGCGCAGCCACTCCAGCCCGCTTTGCACAAAGGGGGCGCGCTTGTTCACAGAGACGGTTGGCGCCTCAAAGTTGTAATCGTGGTCGGTAACGGTTGAGGGAGCGTTCATCTCCGCGCCGAACAGCCCGCCCAGGAACAGCCGTTTCTGCCAGAGCGTGGCTCGCTTGAGCCATTCGGGCATCCGCCAGTCCGAGCGAGCCTTGTTGCCAAGGGGCATGCCAAGGGCCGCCAGCAGGACGGCAAGGGCTGTGGAACTGACCTTGAACCAGGTCTCCAGGTTGTCAAACTCATACGCTTTGTAAGGCGTGCGGATGGCATGATGGCGCGTGCGCGCGTACACGCGGGACGGCGTGAACCCGATGGCGCGGACGTCGGCCCGCAAATCTTCCAGGTCCTCCACCCTGCCGTAGCAGCAGAGGGTGCCCTTGCCGTTCCTGTGCAGCGTGAGAGCGCCATCGCCCCAGGCCACGCCCATCAGCCGCAGGAGATGCGGCAGCGCGGGCGAGGAGTAGCGCAAGGGCAACAGGCCGCGCTTTTCCAACTGCGCGATGATCTGCGACAGCGCGCTGCCCAATCGCCCTTTGCCCAGGCGTCGCGCAGTGGCCTCTATCTCGGCGCGCGTGAGGATGATGGCGTCGGACGGCGGCTCGTAGGGAACGCCGTCAAACCCCATCACGGCTACCACCTCGCCTTCGCGAATCTTGCCCAGCGGCCTCATGCCGTCCGGCGTCCAGAACGGGTGATCTGCCGTGGCGGTAACGGTGCGGCCCGAAGCCGTGCGGACGCGCAGGAGTGGGGCGCGGGGGCGTTGGCGCATGAATCGCACGATGCCGGTTCTGGCCTCGCGGTTGGCCGATAGCGACTGGCAAGCCAGAGACTCGTCCCGCCAGGCGGTTTCCATCTCCGCGATGGGGCGGGTGTAGCCCAGGGCGCTCAACACCAGGCTGTCGCCGGCGAGGCAGTTAATGTCATAGCCGACGCCGCCCGGGGAAATCACACCGTCGGGATAGCGCGTCGCCGCCACGCCCCCGATACTGAAGCCGTATCCCTGGTGGATGTCGGGCATGGCCAGGGCGTAGCCGACGATGCCCGGAAGCGTCGTCGTGTTGACCAACTGCTCCACCGAGCGATCCTTCAGCGCGGTCTCCAGCATCTTCTCGTCGGCGTAGATGCGCGCGGGAACGCGCATGTCGGCCCGAAACGTCTTCGGAATCTCCCAGAGATAGTCGTTGATCTTGATGAAATCCTTCTTGGTGATCATAGGTTCCTCCTCATCTTCCGCAATCTGGAGTGAGGCGAAGCCGAGGGACGGCTATTGGTTCCACGCGGCTTGTTCGTCGTCCCCCGGCGCGTTGGTCAGCCGTGTCAGCCCGGCGCCCGCCGCCGAGATTCGGTAGATTTCGCCCTGGCCGTCGCGCCACGAGGTGAACACGATCCAGCGGCCATCGGGCGACCAGTCGGGGTAGCGGTTCGGCAGTGGATGGCCGGCGCTGTCGGTGATGCGGGTGAGCGTGCCCTCCACGTTGCGCGGGTCGGCGGTGTACAGTTCCAGCAAGCCGCTGCGCGCCGACACGAAGGCGATGCGCGAGCCGTCGGGCGAGTAGGCCGGGAAGGCGTCCGAGGCGGGGTGGTTCGTCAGCCGCCGCTCTGCGCCCGTCGCCACGTCCACGGCGTACAGTTCAAAGTTGCCGTCGCGCGCCGAGGTGAAGATGATTTGCCTGCCATCGGGCGACCAGGTGGGGAAACTGTCCCAGGCCCAGTTGTAGGTCAGTTGCCGCTTCTCGCTGCCGTCAATCCGGCTGATGAAGATTTCCCAGTCGCCGTCCTCGTCGGACACGTAGGCCAGGCGTTGGCCGTCCCTGGCCCAGGCGGGGTGAATCTGATCGCCGGGGCCCTGGATGGCGGGGATGACCGCGGGCGGATTCAACCCGCTGCCCATGTCCAGGAGATAGATGTCGGCATCGCCGCCTCGGTCGGATGAGAAGGCGACCCATCGGCGGTCGGGCGACCAGGACGGAGAGCCATCTTTGGCCGGGTGCTGCGTCAGGTTCTGCACAGCGGAACCGTCCGGGCGCATCACGTAGATGTCCCAGTTGCCGGTGCGGTCGGAGGCGAAGGCGATGAGCGCCTCGGTGGCGGGTTCCACCGGCGACACGGGTTGCAGGTAGTTGCCGCTGCACCAGCCGATCAGCCCGGTTTCGTCCACGGAGACCTGATACCATGGGATGGCGTTGGCCCACTGCGGCCCGGCCAGGATGGTAACGCGGGTGTCATAGGGTGCTTTCCACAGCACGGCGTAGGCCAGACCCGGGCCGCTGCGGATGTTCAGCCCGTCGGGTGCGGTAACGGAAGCGCGCCCGCCCACGACAAGGCCCGTCGGCGGCGGAGGCGGCGGGGTGGGCCAACGCTCAACCAGCCGCAGCCGCGCCTCTTCCAGCAGCGGCTTGGCCAGGTTGATGGGACGCACGTAACCCATCTTGGCGGGGAGATCGCTCCAGTACCAGATTTGACTTGGGACGCCGATGAGTTCGCCGCGGCTGTTCAGGGCCATGCCGCCGCTGTTGCCCGGGCTGAACTCCGTGTCGGTGGTGATCCATTCGCCGGTCTCGTCGCGGGTGCGCCCCGACACAACGCCCCGGGTTACCGAGGGATATCCCTGGGCCAGCGCCGGGTAGCCCAGGATGAAGATGGGGTCGGGCGCGTCCACCAAGTCCGAATTGCCCAGCCGCACCGTGGGGAACGGCGGGAACGGGCCCGCGCTGCCCTGGTAGCGGCGCGTGATGGAAAACACGGCCAAATCCAGGTCCTTGTCGTAGGCCAGATACTGGGCGACGTACTCTATCCTTGCCGGGACATCGGCCGCGCGATATAGGCCCACGTACACTTCGCCCGCAGAGTTTCGCGGCGCGTCGTAGTTTTCCTTATCCCAGAGCACGTGCCAGTTGGTCAAGATCAGGCCGCGGCTGTCCACCAAAGACCCGGACGCCGAAGCGATGACGTTTCCGGCATCGTCGGGGACGAAGATCTTGACCAGGGCGGCGCGCGCCTGGCGCACCGGCGACTCTGCCGCGACGGTGGCCGTGGCCGTCGGGGCGGGCCTGGGGGTCGCGGTGGGCCGAGGGGTGGCCGTGGGCGTGAACGTGGGGATGGGCGGCGACTGGATGGTGAAGGTCGCAATCTGGACCTGCTGGCCGCCGAGGAGCAATTCAAGCCGATAGTCCCCGCTGATGAGGCCGTGGGCGTCTTCCAGAGTAATGTACTTGGCGAGGCCCTCGGTCCCGTCGCGCGTCTCGTCCCAGGTGAACGATTCCTCGCGCCACAGGGCGCCATTCCAGTACCAGCGCAGCGCGTAGGGCATCCCGTGGGCCATTCCGCGGTAGGCCCAGATGGCGCAGACCCTCTGCGTTCCGGGTGGGAACGTGGAGGTGGCCTCGGTTACGCGGCCAGGCGCCGGAGGCTCGGGGGCGAAGGAGATCGGCCCGAAGTAGGGCGCGGGCGTGGCCGAGGGCGCGACGGATGGCGTCGCGGAGGGCGCGGGGGGCGCGGGCGTGCGGAAGAAGGAACACCCCGACGCCATCCCCAGCACGACGACGCACAGGATCCCAACCGTCAGGAAATGCGTCCTGGTAAACATCTCTTCACCGCCTTTGTGAAACCAACGGCGAAACCGATACTACATTATAGAGGGCACCGCGCCGGATTGGCAAATGCGTCGGGGGCGCTCGGTCGGCCCCCGGCGCGGCTTGGGCCGGGGGCTTGCTGGCGCACGTCATGCGGGGGCGCGCGGCGGTGCGGGAGGGGTTAGGTGAGGTTAAGCGCGGGGCGGCTTCCCGTAGCCGCCGTAGGCCAGGGGCCGGTATCCAAGGTGCGTCGCAGGCGGGGCAGGCATGCGAATACGCCCTGCGGTCCTCCGGCTTGACAAGAGCGGCAGCGTGTTATAGAGTTATAGTAAACCGATACCCGAAAAGGCGTCGGAGCGCGGGAGCATCATGGATTTTCCCATCCGTATTGACCCGAAAAGCAGCATCCCGATTTTCGTCCAGATCATGGATCAGATCAAGCATCTGATCGCGTCGGGCGTGCTCCAGCCTGGGCAGCAGTTGCCCACCATCCGCGAACTGGCGGTCAGTCTCACCGTCAACCTGCACACCGTGGCCCACGCCTACGCGGAGTTGGAGAAAGAGGGCCTCCTCACCATCCAGCGGGGGCGGGGCACCTTCGTCTCGGAGCCGAATCCCAACACGCAGTTGCAGGACGTGCGCGCCCTGCGGTTGCAGGGCCTGGTGGAGGGCCTTTTTGTGGAAGCGCTGAATCTGGGGTACGATGCGGAGGAAGTGCAACGAGCCTTTGAGCAACACATGGAGCGATGGCGAACTACAGTGCGGCAATCGCCCACAGATGCGGGGAGGAAGTAGCGCGATGGAAGAAGAGATCGTACGCGGGCGGTTCATGGAAGGGGCCAGTTTCCAGTTCAAGGCGTTCAACGCCCTGTCCCTCGTGATGGCGGCGGTGGCCGTGGGCGCAGGGCTGGGCGTGGCGACGTGGGCCGGCGACTGGCGCTGGGGGATTCCCCTGTACCTTGCGGCGGTGGGCCTGCTCTTCGGGTTCAAGGTGGCGCAGCACTGGGAGCGGGCGGTGATCCTGCGGCTCGGCAAGTTCCACCGCGTGGCCGGGCCTGGCTCCTTCTGGGTCATCCCGCTGGTGGACCGCATCGCCGCCTGGGTGGATCATCGGATGATGGTAACGCCCTTCGGCGCCGAGAAGACGCTCACCCGCGACACCGTGCCCGTAAACGTGGACGCGGTGCTCTTCTGGGTAGTGTGGGATGCCACGAAGGCGGCGTTGGAGGTGAAGAACTATCGCATGGCCATCGCCTGGGCCGCGCAGACGGCCCTGCGCGACATCATCGGCAAGATGGATTTGGCCGACATCCTGGTCGGGCGCGAGAAGATAGACGCCGAGTTGCAGCAGATCATAGACCACCGCACGACGCCCTGGGGCATTACCGTGGAGTCGGTGGAGATTCGGGATGTCGTGATCCCCGAGGCGCTGGAGGACGCCATGTCGCGGCAGGCGCAGGCCGAACGCGAGCGCCAGGCGCGGATCATCCTGGGCCAGGCCGAACAGCAGATCGCCCAGAGTTTTCTGGAAGCCGCCCGCCAGTACGAGGATCACCCGATGGCCTTTCGCCTGCGCACGCTCAACATGATCATGGAGGGCGTGAAAGAGCGCGGCTCGCTGGTGGTAGTGCCCTATGATGAGATGCGCGATGTAGGGACGATTGCGGGCCTGAGCGCGCTGGGCGAGAAGGCCGCCAAGGACGAGACGAATTCCTGACGGTTCTGCGGCGGGCATGGCGGGGCGCGTCCCGCTCGCGGGTGGCGCGACGCGCGGGCCTGCTCGCCCTGTGGGGGCAACGCAAAGACCCCAAGGGTCCCGGAGACCCTTGGGGTCTTCACCGTCGCGGGGCTTTTGACCTCACCCAACCCCTCCCGCACCCTCCCCTTCCCTCTACGCCGGCGGAGAGAAGGGGAGGGCTGAGGAGGGGATGGTTGAGGTGGACATTCGGGCCACGTACGGATACCGTAGAGCCGACCGTGCTCGGAAGGGGGCTGGCGTTAGGATGAGTGAGGACAAGCGGCCCGGAATGGATAAAGAGACTTTGTGAAATTCGTCCTGAAATCTTGACAACGGCCAAAAACCGTGTTATAATGTGCATAGTTATAGTGGACTATAACTATAGACCTGGTGTGCTACGCTGAGGAGAATTCCGATGTCAGATACAAAACTCTCCCGAAGGACGTTTCTGAGATACCTCCTGGGGACAGGCGCGGTGGCGGCTGCGGGCGGAGTGGGGGTCGGTCTGGCCCCCGCCGCGCAGACGGCCCTGGCCCGCACCGACGCGCCGAAAGCCCGCTATGCCCTCATCATTGACACCACCAAGTGCGTGGGCTGCGGCGCGTGCGTCCATGCCTGCAACATCCGCAACAACCTCCCCGAGGGCAAGAGTTACGTTCACATCGTGCCGAAGGATGACAGAGGCCGCCAGTGGTTCCTCCCGGTCCAGTGCCAACACTGTGCCGATGCCCCCTGCGCGCGTGTGTGCCCCACGCGGGCCACGTATCGCCACGAGAGCGGCGTGGTGCTCATCAACGAGAAACTGTGCGTGGGGTGCAAATACTGCGAGGTGGCATGTCCCTATCAGGCGCGCACCTTTGACGAGGAGCGGGGCGTGGTGGACAAGTGCTGGCTGTGCCTGGACTGGGTGAGCGAGGGCAAGGATCCGGCCTGCGTGCAGTCGTGTGTTCTCGGCGCGCGCATCTTCGGCAGGCTGGACGACCCGAACAGCGAGGTGGCCCAACTGGTGGCGTCGGGCAAGGCTAAGCCGCTGCACCCGGAGTTCGGTACCCATCCGGCGGTCCTGCATTACATCATTGAGGGGGAGTGAGATGGGACAGACAGCCTGGGGTTGGTTGATCGCCATATACCTCTTCCTCGGCGGGCTTGGCGCGGGCTCCTTTCTGATGGCGGCGTTCTTTGAACTGAGCGGCTGGCGCTACAGGAGCAACTTCTGCCCCGTGGCGCTGGTGGGGGCCACGGTGAGCGGCCCGCTGGTGGCCCTGGGCAGCGCGTTGCTCATCTTTGACCTGGGCGCGGGGCGCATGCAGCCCTGGCGTATCTTCTACATGTTCACCCACTTCAGTTCGGTGATGACGTGGGGCATCTGGATTCTGACCATCTTCATCCCGCTGGCCCTGGTGTATGGCTTCCTGGAGTTGATGGAATCCGAGGCGTTCCTCAAAGGATTCGTGTCGGCGCGAGCGCCCTGGCTCTTGCGCAACGCCCGCACGTATCGCCGATGGGTGGCGGCGGTGGGGGGCGTCTTCGCGGTGGCCACGGCCGTGTACACCGGCGTGCTCATCAGCGACGTGGGCCCGGCCATCCCCCTGTGGAGCCAGCCGGTGCTTCCGTTCGTGCGGATTCCCATGTTGCCCATCCTCTTCCTGATCTCTGCGGTCTCCACGGGCATGGGCCTCACCTTTGACATCTCGGCGACCATCGCGGACCCCGAGATTCAGCGACGGTTCCGCATCATGGACCTGAGCCACATCTTCCTGATCGGGTTGGAGAATATCGCCATTGGGTTGCTGTTCATCTCGGCATTGAGCGCAGGGGGAGCGGCGGCGGAGTCGGCCAAACTGGTGCTGTACGGGCCGCTGGCGGTTGTCTTCTGGATAGGCGTGGTGCTGGTAGGTTTGGTGTTCCCGTTTGTGGTCCACGCCTACGCCATCGGTCGCGGGCAGCACTCCCTGACGTCGGGCGTTGGCTCCGGCGTTGGGATTGTCATCGCCGGCCTGCTCCTGCGTTACATGATTGTCTATGCCGGCATACCGGCGGCCCTATAGCGCGAATTGAGGTAAGGACTATGTTCCCATCCCATTGGCCCAAGTGGTACCTGATTCCTCTCTCATTGGCGGTCGTGGTAGTGGCCGTTATCGCCGGACTCCTGGCGGAGCCGGTGGGTCAGGCGCTGTCTCCGAAGGCAACGCCCGTGCCCACGCTGTATTTCGTGAACTATGCGGCTCCGGTATCTACCGAGTGCACCAAGTGCCACACGGATCCCCAGGCGCTGGCGGCTTCGGCCGAGTCGCCGGATACGGCCAAGTCGGCCTACATTGACCCGACCACGCTGAATACGCCCCACGGTCGCCTGGGTTGCATCACGTGCCACGGCGGGACGCCCAACCGGTCGGCCAAGGACGCCGCGCATCAAAATCTCATCGCCGACCTATCCAAGTCGCACCCGACCGACTGCCTGACGTGCCATCGCAATTTGCCCGCCGAAATCCCGGGCGACAACCTCCGCACGCCTCATGGCGCTGTGGTCAATGCCGCATGGGAGGGGTCTTCCTGCGGGGTGTATTGCAGCGACTGCCACGGGGCGGTGGGCCACGGCTTTGATCCGGTTACGGGGCAGACGACCTGCTCCATGAGTGTCTGCTTGAACTGCCACAAGGAGCGCAACCTGGGCGCACGGCTGACCGACTGCGACACGTGCCATGTGGGGCCGCACGACGTGGCGCAGGCCCTGAGTTGCAGCGACTGCCACACGTCTACCGAGACGTGGAAGCAGACGACGCTCAAGGTGCACCCCATCCAACTGGTGGGCAAGCATGCCACAACGGACTGCTTCACGTGCCACCGCTGGCCCAACTTCAAGGGCCTGTCGGGCGTGTGCAGCGACTGCCACAAGCGTCCGCACGAGTTCGGAAACGACAACTGCGCGCTGTGTCACACGCCGCAGGGTTGGGCGCAGTCGGCCCAGGCGCTGGTGGCCGCCGCTTCCGCCATTCCGCACCCCACGCAGGGGCGCGAGGACTGCCGCTCCTGCCATGGCCTCCAGGGCGCGATGGCTCTGCCCGCCGATCACAAGGACCGCACAAACGATACGTGTCTGGCGTGCCATTCCCTGGCGCCGTCGCCCGCTATCCTGCACCCCGTGGAGGGGCGCGAGGCCTGCCTGGCCTGCCATGGCGAGGGCAAGATCGCGCAGTTCCCCGTGGCGACTCACGCCGGACGGGCCGAGTCCACGTGCACCACGTGCCACGAGCCGGCTGGCGTAACACCGTTGCCCATCTTGCACTCAACGCAGGGGCGCGAGGACTGCCTGATGTGCCATGCGCCGGGCGGCATCAAGCCGTACCCCGAGACGCACGAAGGCTGGGGGAATATGCTCTGCCTGCTGTGCCACAAGGCCGAGGAAGCCCCGACGAAGGCCGCGCACCTGTTCCCGCAGGACCACGACGGGGCGGCCAAGACGTGCGTGCTGTGCCATCCCAAGAACGACTTCACCACATACCACTGCGACACGTGCCACGCCACGGACGGCATGACGCAGGTACACAGCGCGCGCGGCATCTCCGATATCCAGAACAAGTGTGTTCTGTGCCACCCAACAGGAAAGAAACCCTAACTCACGCGTGAAAGGAGATAAGACATGTACGACTTCATCGGACCGGTAGCCCTGGTAGCCTTCGGAGTCCTGTCCATCGTCGGCGGCGCCATCGGCCAGATGCTGCAGCGTCGGCGGACGGACGCGCACTAGACACCGGCGCGCCTGAACCGAATCCTCCGCTACAGGCCGTCGTTCCGGGCGGCGCGTGAGGTTGACGCGCGTCCGCGGGCGGGCCTGCACGCCGGACAAAGCGTGCGAAGTCCCCAGGCACTGCTCGCCTGGGGACCTGCTTTTGTGTGCGGCTGGACGCGGGCGGCTAGGGGGCTTCCGCGCAGTGGCTCAGGCTCACGCGGAAGACGAGTTCCCAGTCCTCAATCTGGATGATGTCGCCGGGCTTCAGCCGTTCGCGCCGCATGCGAAGCAGCCGTTTCCCGTTGAGTCGCGTGCCGTTGATGCTCAGGTCGCTAATCCAATAGACGCCGTTGGCCTTGAGGATGAGCGCGTGCTCGCGGGAGACATAGCGCCGCTCGGACTGCAAGATGAGGTGGCAGTGGTCTGCGCGGCCGATGAGGAACTCGTCCCCGTGGATGGGATGCCGAGTCGTGCGCCCATCCTTGCGCACCTCCAGCCATGCGTCGGGGGACGCGCGGCTTCGGTCGGCCAGGGTCATATCCGCGCCGCTGCTCGGCGGTGGGCCTGCCGAGTCCCTCCCTCTCCACTTCTGCGGTAAGGTCTGCATCGCGCCTGCCCTCACCTCTCCATTGCCCACGCTGGCGGGGATGTTGTGCGCTGAAGCGCGCGGGCGCTGCCTGTGTGAGCCTCAAGAACCCTTCTGGATGTTATCCTAGCACAACATATGCGGCATGTCAAGCCCGTTTTCGCGCACATTTCCGCGATTTTTGCGCCGAGTGCCCGCATTCCTGCGCACGCGCCGTCTGTGCTATAATAGGCCGCGATTCCACATAGGCGTGAGTCTACATGTCCATCCTGATTGCAGACCGTATCTCCAAATCGTTCGGCGCGCAGGACGTGTTCCTGGATGTCTCGCTCCAGGTGGCGCGGGGCGACCGCATCGCGCTGGTCGGCCCCAACGGCCACGGCAAGACGACGCTCCTGCGCATCCTGGCGGGCCTGGAGCCGCCCTCGTCGGGCACGGTGAGCCGCGCCAGGGGGCTCACCATCGGCTACCTGCCGCAAATCGCCGAATTGGATACCACCAGGACGGTGTACGAGGAAGCCCTGTCTGCCTTCCAGCCGCTTCTGGAGATGCAGGCGCAACTCCGCGCGCTGGAGGCGCGGATGGCCGACCCGCGCGAGCGCGCCGAGGCCATGGAAGAGTACGGCGAACTGCAGGCGCGGTTTGAGTTGCTCGGCGGGTATGAGTATCCCCACAAGATAGAGCAGGTGCTCCTGGGCGTCGGCTTTTCTGCCGAGGAATTCGCCAAGCCGCTGAACCTACTGAGCGGCGGGCAGAAGACGCGGGCGCTCCTGGCGCGACTCCTCCTGCAACAGCCCGATGTCCTGCTGCTGGATGAGCCGACCAACCACCTGGACTTGGCGTCCATAGAGTGGTTGGAGGAGCACCTGGCCCAGTGGCCGGGGACGTTCATCGTCGTGGCCCACGATCGCTTCTTCCTGGACAAGGTGGCGACCCGCGTCTGGGAACTGTCGTTTGGGCGGGTGGAGGCGTATCGGGGCAACTACTCGCAGTACCTGGAGCAGCGGGCGCAGCGGTACGAGCAGCGCATGGCCGAATACCAGGCGCAACAGGAGGAGATCGCCCGCCTGGAGGACTACATTCGGCGCTACAAGGCGGGCGAGCGCACCCGACAGGCGCGGTCGCGCGAGCACCGTCTGGCGCACATGGAGCGGCTGGAGCGGCCCGAACGCCTGCGCGCCATGAGCCTCCGCCTGCAGACCGACCTGCGCAGCGGCGACCTAGTCCTGGTTTCCGGCGGCCTGACCGTCGGGTTTCGGGGCGAAGGGCCTGGGGACGGCAAGCGGTTGTTCTCCTGCCCCGCCTTCGTGTTGCGGCGCGGCAAGAAGGTGGCCGTCCTGGGCCCCAACGGCAGCGGGAAGACAACCCTGCTCCGCACGATCCTGGGCGAGATCCCGCCGCTGGCGGGGGCCTTCCAGGTGGGCGCGAACGTGCGAATGGGGTATTTCGTCCAGGGACACGCCGACCTGGACGACGCCAAGACGGTTATGGACGAGTTGTTGGATGTGCGGAACGTGCCCCTGCAAGAGGCGCGCAACCTGCTGGGCCGATTCCTGTTCTCGGGCGACGATGTGTACAAGCGCGTCAGCGACCTCAGCGGCGGCGAGCGCGCCCGCCTGAAACTGGCCAAACTCACGCTGATCGGGGCGAACTTCCTGCTGCTGGACGAGCCGACCAGCCACCTGGACACGCTGTCGCGCGAGGTGTTGGAGGATGTCCTGCTGGACTTTGCGGGCACGGTGATCGTGGTAACCCACGACCGTTACTTCATCAACTCCCTGGCGACGCAGATATGGGTGATTGACGGCGACGCGATGCGCGTGTATCCTTTTGGCTACAGCGAGTACCTGGAGGCCAGGGAGCGCGAGCGCAGGCGGGCGAAAGAGCGCGCCGCCGCGCCCCCGCCCCCTCGCCGCGCCAGTCGCCCCGATTCGGCGACGCAGGCCCGCAAGCAGGCCCAGCGGGCGCAACAGGTGGAGCAGGAGATTCAGGCCCTTGAGGCCAGGCTGAAAGCCCTGGAGGATGAGATCGTCCGCGCCAGCCAGGCCCAGGATGTCCAGGCCGTTAGCGCGTTGGGCGAAGAGTATCGGCAAGTTGAAGACACGCTGCGACGGAGGCTGGAAGAATGGATGACGACCGCCGCACAACCGTAGCATCGCGCAAGGCAGCATCGGCCCGTGGCCGGCGCAAGCCCTATGTCATCGGCCTCACGGGCAACATCGCCACCGGCAAGACCACGGTCATGTCCATGTTGCGACACCTGGGCGCGCGGGTCATAGACGCCGACCAGTTGGCCCACGAGTTGATGATCCCCGGCACGCCGATTTGGCAGCGCATCGTCAACGTGTTCGGGCGCGGCATCCTGGACGAGAAGGGCGAGATCGTGCGCGCCAAATTGGCCGAGATCGTGTTCAACGACCCCAAGGCCCTCCAGGCGCTGGAGGAGATCGTCCACCCGGGCGTGGTGGAGAGGGTGCAGCGCCTCATTGCCGAAGCGGAAGAGCCGGTCGTCGTCGTGGAGGCGATCAAACTGATTGAGTCGGGGCTGGTGGATCAGTGCGACACGCTGTGGGTGGTAACGTGCCGCCGCCAGCAGCAGATGCAGCGGCTCATGGAGCAGCGCTTTCTGCGCGAGGACCAGGCGCGCGCGCGAATCATGGCCCAGCCGCCGCAGGCCGAGAAAATATTCCGAGCCGATGTGGTGATTGACAACAGTGGCACGCTGGAGCAAACCTGGGAGCAGGTTCGCCAGCAGTGGCAGAAGGTTTCGGCGCTGGTGGGCGGCGCGGCGCCGCCGCTGGTGCTGCGACGAGCCACCCGCGATGATGTCCCCGCGCTGGCGCGCTTTCTCGCCAGCATGGACTGGCGCGGCAAGCCGCCGAACGAGCAAGCCGCCTTCGCCCGCATCATGGAGCGCGCGCACTGGCTTGTGCTCCGCGATGAGCACGTGGTGGGCATGGCCAGTTGGGAGGCCATCAACCTGGTGGCCTGCATAGAGGAGATGGCCGTCGGGCCCGAACCCGATGCCGATGAGTTGATGTGCCGCCTGGCCGCAGCCGTGGAGGGCGAGGCGAAAATCCTCCAGTGCGAGGCGGTCATCGTCGGGTTCCCTCCGAAAGCCAATGCGCTGTGGGACGAAGTCCATGCGCGATGCGGCTACAAGGTGATGGCGCGGGCCCAATTGTCCAAGCCCTGGCGCGAGGTCGCCGAGGAGATCGCCCCCAAAGCCGAACAGGTCTTCGTGAAGCCCCTCCGCTGATTTGCGGGCATTTGGCCCCGCGAACAGCGACGGTTCCCCTGAAAAGAGCGAGGGGGGCTCCTCGCGGGCAGGAGAGGTAGCCCCCCTCTAGGATGGTACTCGCAACCTACCACCAGGTAAGGAAAGCAGCGCGTCCTCCTGCCTTCGCTTGCCCGTAGGTCGCGGTTACCTCAACGAACACGATGTAGCCAGGTGGGGGATTGGCCAGTTGGAAGGTAAGGTAGGAGCGTCCGTCCGTATCGGTAACCGGCATTGCGAGTACGCGATCCTCACGCGGATAGCGAACAGTGCAGAGCACCGTCGCGCCGGCGATGGGTTCTCCGTCTTGGTCGGCCACATAGACCGAAACCGTCTGGCTGCCTTTGGTGCCGACGATGGCGCTGCGCAGCGAGACATACACCGTCATCTGGGTAACGGGGCGGCGGAAGGGGGGCCACGTGGCGGCCGTCGGTTGCGGCGTCGGCCCCTGGCTAGACACCGTCGCGGGCGGCACGCGGCTGAGCAGGGCGGGGTTCAGCCGCGCATGGTGGAAGTACATCTCTCCCAGGTTGGCCAATTGCACCCGTTCGTCGTTCGGCTTTTCAGGGTGCCACTCCATTTTGGCCTTCTGGAAGTATTGCACGATGATGCCGTTTTCCACCATGAGTTCGGTGATGGGGTAGCCGAATACCTCCAGGCCGCCGTTAAAGTCAAAGAACGTCTTGAAAGCGTAGCCCAGCGTGTGGCCCGTCTGTGGGTAGTATCGGCGATTCGGGTCGCTTGACAGCGGGATGTCGCCGACGGGGATGGGAGGGTCCCGCTTGCCCAGGTACTCGCCCAGGGGCGCCAGGCGGATGCGCGCCGACCCGAAGACGCCAGGCACCAAGTCCATGCGCGCTTTCTGGAAATACTGGGTGCGGCAGCCCGCGTCGTATCGGTCGTAGAAGTCCTCGGTGATCGGATAGCCGAAGATACGCTCGCCGCCATAGGCGCGGAAATAGGCCAGAAACTCATCCCGCACGAAATGGCCCGTCTGCGGGAAGTACTGGGGCGGCGGATATTGAGTTTGGGCCGGCGCGGGTGCAACGAAGCACAAACATGCCAGCACCACACTGCTGATGAGGATTCGCGCTATCCTCACAACGTGTGCACCACCCTTCCCTGGTTGTCGGGTAGATTGGCCTATCAGACGATACTATTATACACGATATTCTGTAAAGTCGCAAGGGGTTTTTGAACTTTAAACTTGCCATTCTGGGAAAAAAGTCTGCTCCTCGCACGGTGCATGGGCCAAGGAACGCTGGCCCCATCCCCTGGCCGTGCGCTTCCCCTTCTCGCGCCGTGTGCGGGGAGCAAGGGTGGGGTGGGCGCGTGGCGTCGTTGGGCTTGTCGCCCCGCCCGACTCCCCTTCTCACCCCGCGTGCGGGGAGAGAAGGGGATGGGGGATGAGAGGGGTCAACCGCCCGCTAATACGCGCGGGCGAAGATGGCCTGTTCTCGCGCCTCCGCGCCGCACACGACGCACTTGCCGGTGCCGCCAGGCTGGTCAAACGGGATGCAGCGCGTGGTGGCTTTGGTCTCGTCCTTGATCTTGGCCTCGCATTCGGCGGAGCCGCACCACCAGGCGCGGGCAAACCCGTCGGCGACGGCCTCCACCAGTTCGCCCCACGTGCGGACGTCGTGGGTGTTGGCGTCGCGGAACTCGGTGGCGCGGCGCAGCAGGTTGCTCTGGATGTCCTTCAGCAGGCCGGGCACGCGAGCGGCGAGGTCGGCGATGGGCACGGGGAACTTCTCGCCCGTGTCGCGGCGGGCCAGGGTTGCCTGGTTGGCGGCCAGGTCGCGCGGGCCGATTTCCACCCGCAGCGGCACTCCGCGCATCTCCCAGTCGTTGAACTTGAAGCCCGGCGACACATCGTCGCGGTCGTCCAGACGGGTGCGCACGCCCGCGCCGACCAGTCGGGCGCGCAGGTCGGTGGCAGCCGCGGTGATGGCCTCCTTCTCCGCGTCCTTGCGCCAGATGGGGACGATAACCGCCTGAATCGGCGCGAGCACCGGCGGCAGGATCAGTCCCTGGTCGTCGCCGTGCACCATGACGATGGCGCCAATCATGCGCGTGCTAACGCCCCAGGACGTCTGCCACACGTACTGGAGTTCGTTGTTCCTGTCCAGGAATTGAGTTCCAAAGGCGCGGGCGAAGTTCTGGCCCAGGAAGTGCGACGTGCCTGACTGCAGGGCGCGCTTGTCGCCCATCATGGCCTCTATGGTGTAACTGCGCACGGCGCCGGCGAACCGTTCGGTGTCGCTCTTGCGGCCCGGGATGACGGGGATGGCCGCGTCGTTCACGGCGAAGTCGGTGTACACGTCCAGCATCCGCCTGGCTTCGGCCTCGGCTTCCTCGGCGGTGGCGTGGGCGGTGTGCCCCTCCTGCCACAGGAATTCGGTGGTGCGCAGGAACAGGCGGGTGCGCATCTCCCAGCGCACCACATTGCACCACTGGTTGAGCAGCAGCGGCAGGTCGCGGTAGGAGCGAATCCACTTGGCCATCATGGTGTTGATGATGGTCTCGGACGTTGGGCGGACGATGAGCGGCTCCTCCAGTTTCTCGCCCCCGCCGTGGGTTACGACGGCCAGTTCCGGCGCGAACCCCTCCACGTGCTCCGCTTCCTTCTGGATGAAACTCTGGGGGATGAACAGCGGGAAGTAGGCGTTCTGGTGGCCGGTCTCCTTGAAGCGCCGGTCAAGGCCCGCCTGCACGTTCTCCCACAGGGCGTAGCCGTAGGGGCGGATGACCATGCACCCCTTGACGGGGGCATAGTCGGCCAGTTCGGCCATCTGCACCACGTCGGTGTACCAGCGCGAGTAGTCTTCGCTTCTGGGTGTAACCTTTTCTGCCATCTTTCTCCTCCAAGTGTGTCGCCTATAGCGATGGGCCATTCGCCCGTGGCCCTTCGCCCGATCTCCGCACCGCAGGCCAAGGGCCAAAGGCTGAAGGCCGACCGCTGACGGCTGTTCGCTGACTGCTGACGGCTTCTTGTCAACAAAAACGCCCCGCCCTACAAGGACGAGGCGCTGCACCCCGTGGTACCACCTTGCTGGCCGAGGTGATCGGCCGCTCAGCCGGTCGCTCGGTGCGGCAATCGCGAGTGGCGGTTGCCGGGCCGATAATCCAACCGATCCGCGGTAACGGGCGGACCCCGATGCGGCTTATCGGGCGGGCCTTTTCGCCGCTGGCTCCCGGGCGGGTTCGGCGGTGCGAGGGCGCCGGCTTCCACCGTTCCGGCTCGCTGGGGCCTTTGCGGGCCGCCTACTATTCCCGTTCGTCGCCTTGCGTATTGCGCTGCTACGCAAAGCATAGCATAGAACGCGGCGCATGTCAAAAGCGGACGGGGTTGCCGCGTCTCGCATTCTGTCGGCGGCCAATGTGCGACGCACTTCCGGAAGTGCGTCGCACATTGGATACCTGCCCTCTGTTTGCGGCGGCTATGGAAAGCCGCCCTACGTGTCCACACTCTCCATTCGTGTGGGTTCGTGTGATTCGTGGATAGCGGTTAGTAGGGCAGGTTTCCATACCTGCCCCTGTTTGCGGCGGCTATGGAAAGCCGCCCTACGTGTCCGCACTCTCCATTCGTGTGGGTTCGCGTGATTCGCGGTTACCACTCCGTGGAGAACACATTCGTATGCCAAAGGGGTTGACGGAAAATGAGACTAGGGTTATAATCAACATACAATTGGAGTCATCTTTGCATTTCGTCCATTTGCAAAAGCAGACAAGGTGAGAGAAGATGGCCCTCAAGGGGAATCTGAAGGACTTTGGCGTCGCCCAACTGCTGAACCTGATTCACATCGCCCGCAAGACAGGCGCCCTCTCCGTCCGCAGCGATGGCCTTTCGGCCACGCTGTATTTCCGCGAGGGTAAGTTGCTCGGCGCGTACCAGGACAGCAAGGATGAAAGCCTACTGGCCCTGCTGCAGCGCGCAGGCAAGGTGAGCGCCCAGCAGGCGGAAAGCATCCTCTCCCGCGCCGAGACGCGCACCGATAAGGAGATCGGGCTCCTCCTACTCCACAACAACTACGTAACCCAGAAGGACATCCTCCAGGTGGTTCGGGCGGCGTCCCTGGAAACCGTCTATGCCATCTTCGCGCTCACCGACGGGACATTCCAGTTTGACCCCAACCGCATGCTCCCTCAGGAAAAGATCGGTGTTCCCATTGACCTGGACAACGTCATCATGGAAGGGACGCGGCGGATGAAGGAGTGGGAGCAGTTGCAGGCCGAGTTGCCGGACCTGGACGTGGCCCTGAAGTTCACGGACCGGCCGGGGACTTCCCTCAAGAACATCAGCCTGAGCGTGGAAGAGTGGCGGGTCATCTCCTTCATCAGCCCCCGCAACACCATCCGCCAGATCGCGCAGTACATCGGGCTGAGCGAGTTTCAGATTCGGAAGATCGTGTATGGTCTGCTGACGGCGGGGCTGGTGGAACTGGTGCGGCCCGAGGGAGTCGCGCCGGGCCTACCGGGCATCCCACCGTCGCCCGCGGTCAAGCGGGGGGTGATCTTGCGCTTGATTGACAAAATTCGCCGCATCAGCTGACTCGGAGGAACTGCGGAATGCAAGCGGTCAAGATGGTTATCACAGGCCCATTCAACGCGGGCAAGACGGAGTTCATCAAGACGATCAGCGAGATTGACGTCGTCTCCACCGAGCGGCGAATTTCCGACGAGACACGCGCCACGAAGGAAGAGACCACCGTCGCCATGGATTTCGGGCGCATCACCATTGACGAGGATTTGGTGCTCTTCCTTTTTGGCACGCCGGGGCAGAAGCGGTTTGACTTCATGTGGGAGATTCTGTCCGAGGGGATGCTGGGGTTCATCGTGCTGGTGGATTCGGTGCGGCCCGAGACGTTCCGCGAGGCGCGCCGAATCCTGGACGTGTTCCGAGCCTACGCGCCCGCGCCCTATGTGGTGGCGGCGAACAAACAGGACCTGCCCGATGCCTGGAGCCCGCAGGATTTGCGCATCGCGCTGCGGGTAGACCCCAGCGTCAAGGTCGTGCCGTGCGTTTCTACCGACAAGGAAAGCGTCAAGAGCGTCCTGCTGGAACTCCTGTACACCATTCTGGAGAATTCCAAGGACGAGGAATAGCGAGGGGCCAACGGGTTGGGTTCCATCGTAACACGTCAAGGCATCGTGCATTATGAGACCCAGGGCAGCGGCCCGCCGGTCGTCTTGCTGCATGGGTGGCTCGGCTCCTGGGGGTATTGGCTGAACACGATGGAGGCCCTGTCCGACGCCTTCCGTACCTACGCGCTAGACTTTTGGGGTTTTGGCGAGTCGGGGAAGCCGCGCAGCGGCTACGAAGTGGACGACTTCGTGAGCCTGGTGGACCAGTTCATGGATCGGCTGGGGATTCCGGCGGCTCCCGTGGTGGGACATTCTATGGGCGGGACCGTGGCGCTGAAGTTGGCCATGGAGCGCCCCGAACGGGTTACGAAGGTGGCCGTGGTCGGGTCGCCCGTCAACGGCCGCTCGTTGAGTCTGCCACTGCGGCTGGCGGGGCGCAAGCCGGTGGCGTACCTGGTGTGGCACGTGCCGGCGTTGTTGCGGTGGGGGCTTCGCACGTTCTCGCCGCGGCTGGCGCACGACTGGCGCAAGTGGTACGACATGATCATGAACGACCTGTCGCGCACCACGTTGGAGGCGTTCCTGACGAGCATCCGCTCGTTGCGCCGAACGGACTTGACGCCCCGCCTCGGCGAGGTTCAGGTGCCCGTGCTGGGGTTCTACGGGCAGCGCGACCTCATCGTGGATCCGCGGCAGGGGGGCGTGCTGCTTCGCGGCGCTCCGAGGGCCGACCTGGCGGTGCTGGAGCACTGCGGGCACTTTCCGATGCTGGACGATCCGGACCAGTTCAACGGCCGGTTAAGGCAGTTTCTGGCGTCGCATTGACGGGCGCATACGGCTCCATCCGAGGTTTTATGAATTCTCTTGGAGGACTCATGGACGAGCAGAAAGACACCCACGAAGAGCAGCACAATGTGGTAGAGCAGCCCGCTCAAGAGGAACAGCACGAGGAGCATGAACACGCGCACGGCGAGGAGGGCGTGCCTCGGTACTACTACGGCAACAAGATGGCGCGCATCTACTTGCTGGCGCTTGAGGACGTGCTGGGCAAGAATGGCGTGAACGCGCTGCTCAACCTGGCGAAACTGAAGCACCTCATCAACAACTACCCGCCCAACAACTTTGAGCGCGAGTTCCCGTTTGAGGACTTTGCGGCGCTGAATCAGGCGCTGGATGACGTGTACGGGCCGCGCGGCGGGCGAGGGCTGGGCACGCGCGGCGGCCGCGCCACGTTCAAGTATGTGCTCAAGGAGTACGGCGCGATGCTGGGCATCAGCGACCTGGCCATGCGCCTGATGCCGCTGGGCATGAAACTGCGGCTGGGCCTGGGCGTTATGGCCGAGACCTTCAACCGCTCCAGCGACCAGGTTGTGCGCCTGGAAGAGGACAACGAGCACTTCTACTATCACATCGTTCGCTGTCCGGTGTGCTGGGGCCGGAAGTCGCAGACGCCCATCTGCTACGTCGCCCTCGGCCTGTTGCAAGAGAGCCTGGCGTGGGTAACCGGCGGCAAGAACATGTCGGTTGTGGAGACAACCTGCATTGCCAAGGGCGACCCCACGTGCTGTTTCGTGATTGACAAGAAGCCGTTGGACTAGACGGGGGAGGACACGGATAGACCCAGACGCACGCGCCGGAGTCGGACGCTGATGCGGCGGTTCCGGACGGTTCTCGGCAAAACGAGTCCCAGGCCGGGCGCGGTACCCCCCAGCCCGCCGGTCGGCCAAGGGTTGTCCGCGCCTCGCCCGAAAGCGCGGGGAGGAGCGCGCAAGACGGTGGGCGATCTGGAGGGTGCCAGAGGGCCATGATACGAATCGTCATCCGCGATCGCACCAAGATACCCCCCTTCAACGAGCCTGCGCGAGACCTGCGCGTGCTCAATAAACCCCTGTGGTTGCACCAGCGCGACGTTCTGGCCCGGCATTGCCTCACGGAGGTGGAGGTGGAAAGCGGAGACCCGCTGCCGCCCATCCGCGAAGAATGCATCGTGTACCGCGACAACCTCTTCTTTGACGAGGACTTCATCCAGGAGTTCCTGCGCCTGGCCAAGGCGCGCCGCAAGCCCTGCCAGGTGGCCTTCTCCCCCGACGACAAGGCCATCGTCGTCCACGCCCTGCCCCTGCAGGACAACATCCGCCGCCAGGGCGACGTGTACGTGGCGGACCTGTGGTACTACCCCAACGGCCCTACCGACGAGCCGGCGGAGCCCGTGGTCGTGGACACCATGGCGCGAGAAATCGGCTATTACCACATCCCGACGTACATGGCCTCGGAGAAGGGGGAACTGGTCTTCTGGGTCCCCCTGCGACCGTTCCTGGCGATAGAGAATTGGGTACACGTGTTCATGGCCAATTCGCCCTTCGGAATCTTCAGCATGGGGGCGAAGATGGAACACGAGGTTACGCGGTTCTCCAAGGCGGCGCGGGTGCTGATGCGCTCGCTGCTGGAGCGGCGGCAGTTCCTGTCGTCGTCCCGGATGATCCGCGTGGGGCGCAATGTGCAGATTGACCCGACGGCCATCATCCAGGGGCCGGCCATCATCGGCGACAACACCACCATCGGCCCGGGGGCTGTGGTAACCAACTCCATCATCGGCAGCAACGTCAACGTGATGCAGGGCTGCCAGGTGATGCTCAGCGTTGTCAGCGATGGGTGCTACCTGCCGTTCCGCGCCGCCCTGTTCATGACCACACTCATGGAGAACTCCATGGTGGCCCAGAACGCCACGCTGCAATTGTGCGTCGTCGGGCGGCACTCGTTTGTGGGGGCGAATACGGTCTTCACGGATTTCAACCTGCTGGGCAAGCCGCTGCGCACCATGCACAAAGGCCAGCCGCAACCCGTGGGCTTGCCCGTTCTGGGCGGGTGCGTCGGGCACAACTGCCGAATCGGCGCGGGCATGGTCATCTACCCCGCACGCACCATTGAGTCGGACACGGTGCTCATCCGCGCCGAGGGCCGCGGCGTCATCTCCGACAACGTGCTGTTTGAGGAGAGCGATCACGTGCGGCTGGGTGAGGAGCGCCTGCACCCTCAGAAGTACACGAGGGATTGAGATGGAGCGTTTCGGGTTCATCCTGCACCCTTTGGACGTGCGGAGGGATGTGGCGAAGCGGTTCGCTATCCTGAGCCGACTGCCGCTGGGGTGGCTGGACTTCCTGTCGGGGTACTTCCCGCCGGTGTACCTTTCGCACGTTACTGGCATTCGCTCTGCACTGGGTGTAGAGGCCGAGGGGTGGCTTGTGGCCTGTCCGCTCACGCCGCGGGCGATGACGCGGTTCCCGCTGCGGCGCGTGTATCGCCAGATCATCCGCGCGGGGCGGCTGGCCGAACGCCTGGGCGCGCGCATCGTGGGGCTGGGCGCGCTGACCTCGGCGGTGGGCGATGCCGGCAAGACGGTTGAGCGAGGGCTGAGCGTGCCCGTTACGACGGGCAACAGTTACACGGTGGCGGTTACGTGCAGCGCCGTGCGAACCATCGCCCGCGCTCTGGGCAGGCCGCTGGAGGAGTTGCACGTGGCCGTGCTCGGCGGGACGGGGTCCATCGGCAGCGCATGCGCACGCCTGCTCGCCGGCAAGGTGGGGCACCTGGGCATCGTGGGGCGCGACGCCGGGGCCGTGAGTCGGCTGGCGGCCGAATTGGAGTGGGCGGCGCCTGGCACGGTGTCGGGCGCGACGGACTTGTTGGCGCTGCGGGAGGCGGATATCGTCATCAGCGCCACGAATTCGGCGGGGCCGCTGATTCGTCCGGAGCATTTGCGCCCGGGCGCGGCGGTCTACGACCTGGCGCTGCCGCCGGATGTGTCGGCGGCGGTGCACGCGCTGCGGCTGAAAGTCACTGTGTACGCGGGCGGCGATGTAATCGTGCCGGGACAGCCGGAGTTCCGGTTTGACTTCGGCCTGCCGCCTGAACATGCGTATGCCTGCATGGCCGAGACCATCGCGCTCGCGCTGGAGGGCCGCTACGAGAGTTTCACGCTGGGGCGCGCCATCGCCCCCGAACGGGTGGCTGTGATTTGCACCATCGCCGAGCGGCACGGCTTCCGCGCGGCTCCGCTTCGCGCCGGAGGTCGGGCCGTGGACGTGTCATCTTGCGCAGGAGTGGTATAATAGAACAGGCAGGTGCGCTTGTAGCCTAAGGTGTTATGGAGGATAGACATGCCAAAGGACAGGATTCTGATCGTAGAGGACGACCGGGACATCTCCAGTCTGCTCGCCTTCTATTTTGAATCGCAGGGATACGATGTCCTTGTTACCACGCACGGGAACGAGGCCCTGGAGATTTCTCGGCGCAAACTGCCCAATCTGGTCATCTTGGATATCAAACTTCCGGACATTGACGGCTACGAGGTGTGCCGCCGCTTGCGCACCAACCTGCGCACCAGCCACATTCCCATCATCTTCCTCACGCAGAAGGATGAGCGGGCCGACCGCATCGCCGGCCTCCAGTTGGGCGCCGACGACTACATCACCAAGCCCTTTGACATGGAAGAACTGCATCTGCGGGTCAAGAACGCCCTGCGCAGGGCCAGTTACGAGAACCTCACGAACCCGGTTACGGGCCTCCCCAGCGGGCGGCTGATAGAGGAGCAACTGAAGGCCCTCATCCAGCGCGACAACTGGACGGTGCTGTATATCGGCGTGTGCGGGCTGCGCGCGTTCAACGACCTGTACGGGTTCGTTGCGGCCGACGATGTGCTGCGCTTTGCGGCCATGGTGCTGGGCGAGACGATTGACGCGCTGGAAGGCGGCCAGGATTTCGTCGGCCACATCGGCGGGGGCGACTTCATCATCATCACCACGCCCGACCGCGAGGCCGCGCTGCGCGAACGGATCACCACGCGCTTCAACAGCGAGGTCAAGAGTTTCTACAACTTCAAAGACCGCGAACGCGGCTACCTTCTGGTGAAAGATGAGACAGGGCGAGAGAAGAAGGTCTCGCTCATGACGCTGGCCGTGGGGACGGTGCACGGCGGGGCTGGACGTTTCAGCGACATCCGCGAGATCACCGAGGTGGCCTCGGATGCGCGCCGCGCCGCCGCCATCGCCCAGTCCGGCGAGATCGGCTAGCGTCCCGGAATCTGCGTGGGTTGGTGGGTATGAACATTTCCAGAGGAAGACTGAGAGCGCAGCAAGTCGTTGTCTGGCTGTACTGGTTCGGCTGGCTGTACGCGCTGATTTCCTCCCTGGCCAATCAGGGCCGGGTTGGATTCTGGGTTCTGGGGCTGCTCGCCGCGCAACTGTTGGCGCTTCGCATCCGCGCACTTCGCGCGTTCCGCGAACGTCATGCCCTCCTCGGGCTTCTCGCCGTTGAGGTGCCATTTTCCATTGCGGTCTTCTACCTGACGGGCGGACGCACAAGCCCCGCCTCCATCCTGGCGTACTTCCTGGTCGGGCTGGGAGCCGCATGGCTGCCTATCGGGGCGCTGGCGGCCTTCATCGCGGGCGTGGCCGTGGCGTTCCTGCTGCCCCTCGTGCCGCCGCTCTGGCCCGCGGGCGAGCCGATCCGCTGGTCCTTCCTGATCACCGGCCTGTTCAGTTACTACGCGCTGGGGTACATCGTCCGCTACCTGGTGCGATCAGAGGAGCAGGACCGCGCTGCGCAACTGGAGAGCCAGGAGATTCTCGCCCAGTCGCGCCGGCGCGTGAACGAACTGACCGCCCTGCAGCGCATCAGCCGCCAACTCAGCAGCACCCTGGAACTGGACAAACTCCTGCCCATGATCGTGGAGGAGACCGTGGCCGCCACGCCCGCGACCCACGGGGCCTTGCTCCTGGTAGACGAGAACACGGGGAAGTTGGCGCTGCGCGAGGCGTATGGCTACACGCCCGACCAGATCATGGCCTACAAGACGCTGGATTTTGAGGCCACGAAGACCATCGTGGGGCGCGTGCGCGAGACGGGGCAGCCGGCGCTGATCGCCGACGTGTCGCAGGACGCGGACTACTTTGCGCTCGTGCCCGAGACCCGCTCCGAGGTCGCGGTGCCCATTCGCATGGGCAACGTCGTGGTGGGCGTGCTGAACCTGGAGGCGCGGACGCCCCAGGCGTTCACCGAAGCCGACGTTCACTTTCTGGAGGCCATTGCCGACCAGGCGGCGCTGGCGCTGGCCAACGCGCAACTGTACGCGGCCACCGACCGGACGCTGGCGCGGCGCGTGGAAGAACTGGGCGCGATGAGCGAGATCACGCGCGAACTGGCCAGCACGCTGGATTTGCACCGCGTGTTGGACTTGCTCATCGGCCGCGCCATCCAGGCCACGGGCGCGACCTCGGCGCTGGCGGGCCTGTACGACCCCGAAACGGATAGGTTGGAACTCCTGGCGCAGCGGAACTACCCCACGCTCATCACGCCCGAAGGGGACATGCAGCGCCCGTCTCCTGGTGGCATCACCATGCGCGTGGTGCGCACCGGCAGGCCCGCCCTCGTCCCCGATGTAGCCAAGGACCCCGACTACGTGCCGGCCCTGCCCGACACACGCTCGCAGTTGACCGTGCCCATCCGCTACGAGAACCAGGTGCTGGGCGTGCTGAACCTGGAGAGCAACCGCCCTGCCGCGTTTACGACCGACAACCTGGCGTTTGTGGAGAACCTGGCCAACCAGGCGGCGGTTGCGGTGCGGAATGCGCGCCTCTACGATCAGGAACTCCGCCGCTTCCAGGAGATTTCGCTGCTGAACGAGGTGGGCCAGGCCATTTCGGGCAGCCTGGATTTGGAAGCCACGCTCCAGACCATTTTGGAAAGCGCGCGCCGCCTGCTGGACTACTACGTGGCCGAAGTGAACCTGTGGGACGAGGACCAGGGTGTCATGGTTACGTGGGCGGCGGCAGGCGAACCCGGCTACCTGACCCAGGTTGGCGCCACCTATACCCCCGAGCAG
The DNA here is from genome assembly GCA_014360805.1 of Chloroflexota bacterium. Taxonomy (NCBI): domain Bacteria; kingdom Bacillati; phylum Chloroflexota; species Chloroflexota bacterium. The sequence continues at coordinate 48,665 of JACIWU010000003.1, read as the reverse complement.
GGATACACCGGCTGGATCACCCGCAACCAGAAGCCGCTGTTCATCCCCGACGTGCAGGCGCGCACCGATGTTCGGCCTCGCCTGGATTCGGAGCAAATCCCCTTCCGCTCCTATATGGGCGTGCCGCTGATGAAGGGGCCAAAACTGGTGGGGACACTGGAGATGGCGGCGGAGCGCCCCAACGCCTTCTCGCAGCAAGACCTGCGCCTCCTGCAGGCGATTGCAGGCCAGGCCGCCGTCGCCATTGAGAACGCCCGCCTGTACGAAGAGATGCAGGCCAGGGTGGACGAGATGGCCGGCCTGTTCCAAATCGCCGGCATCGTTACCTCCACGCTGGACCTGGAGCAGATGCTCCAGCAGACGCTGCACAAGGCGGCCGACCTGCTCAAGGCCGAGAAGATGGCGCTGCTCATGTACAACGAGACCACGGAGCGGCTGGAGGCTCGCGCCAGCGGCGTTGTGGGGCTGCCGCCCGAAGAGGCCGAAACCCTGTCCATTGACGCGACATTTCCCGAATTCGCCTATGGCGTGTTCCGCACGGGACGCCCGTTCCGGTCGTCGGACGCGCCAAACGACAAACGCATCATCCCCGCCTATCGCCCGCTCATCCACAAGTACGGATTCCGCACGGTGCTGTCGGTGCCGTTGCGGACGCAGGACGTGGTGCTGGGCGAACTCCATGCGGGGAACAAGCGCGACGGCGCCTTTTCCGCCGAGGATGAGCGGCTTCTTGCGACCATCGCCGCGCAACTGGCCACCGGCATCCAGAACCTGCGGCTGTACCAGCGCACCGACGAGCAACTGCGACATCAGGTGGACCAGATGACGGCCCTCCAGCGCATCACGCGGGAACTCAACGCCACGCTGGAGTTGGAGCGCATCCTGGAGGTCGTCATCACCGAGGCGATTCGCGCCACCCGCGCGTCCCACGGGAACATCGCCTTGCTGGACGTGGAGAGCGGCAAGTTCCACGTCGTTGCCTACAAGGGGTACTCCGAAGAAGAGGAGGCAATCCTCAAAGGGATGACCCTGGGCGACGGGAACAGCGTTGCCGAAGACGCCATACGCTCGGCGAAGTCCATCATCGTGGCCGACGCACGCAAGGAGACGCGCCCGGTCTGCATCCGCAAGGGCACGCTGTCGGCCGTGGCGGTGCCCATCCTGTACGAGGGGGCGGTCGCGGGCGTCATCAGCCTGCGCGCCATGGAAGCGCAGGCGTTTGACGAGGAAACGGTCAAGTTCCTGGAGGCGCTGGCCAACCAGGCGGGCGTGGCCATCGGCAACGCCTGGCGGTATCAGGAGCAGGTGCGGCTGGGGAGCAGCCTGAGCCGTCGCGCCGAGCAGTTGCGCAGCCTGCTGGAAATCGGCAACGCCCTGCGCATGAACCTCTCGCTGGAAGAGGTGCTGGATCAGATCGTGTACGCCATTCCCGAAACGACAGGGTTCAACCTGGCGCTGCTCAGCGTCGTGGAGGGCGACCCGCCGTACCTGCGGCGCGTTGCGGCGGCGGGGTTGCCCCTCGCCGTCTTTGAGGAGATGCGGCGCGTGCGGCAGCCGCTGGAGCGGTTCACCCGCATCATGCGCGACGAGTACCGCATCAGCCAGTCCTACTTCTTCCCGCACCAGAAGGCGCACGAATGGCAGGAAGGGCTTCACGTGTACACGCCGCCGGCGCCGGAGGACGAAGAGTGGGAACAGGGGCGGTGGCATCCCGAAGACATGCTCATCGTCCCGCTGCATTCCTCGTCCGGCGAGATTCTGGGGCTGCTGAGCGTGGATGAGCCTCGCGACGGGCGGGTGCCCACCCGCGCGGTCGTGGAGGCGCTGGAGATTTTCGCCAACCAGGCGGCCATCGCCATTGAGAACGCGCAACTGTACGAGAAGCAGTTGGCCCAGAGCCGATTGATGGCGCGCCGCGCAGAGCAACTGAGCAACCTGCTCAACTTCGGCAATGCCCTCAAGGCCGAGATGAGCCTGGAGCAGGTTTGCCGCGAGATCACCGAGGCCGCGCACAAGCAGATGGGGTATCGCCTTGTGGCGCTGAACCTGATTGACGGCGAAGACCCCACCCTGGTGCGCGTGGTGGCCACGGCGGGCGTCGGCGACGGTGCGCCCGTGTCGGCGGCGCCCTTCCCGCGCGCCGCGCTGGAAAGCCTGCTGGACGAACGCTATCGCATCAGCCAGTCCTATCTCATCACCGGCGACGGCAAGGGCACGCTGGAGGGGAGCGGCGCGCCGGTGTACGTGCCCGACCTGGGGCCGCGCGAGCCGGAGGAGTGGCAGCCCACCGACGCCCTCATCGTCCCGCTGACCGGCAGTAAGGGGCACATCGGCTACCTGTCGCTGGACGACCCCATCAGCCGCCGCCGACCCGAGCCGGAAGACATCGCGGCGCTGGAGGTGTTTGCCAACCAGGCGGCCATCGGCATTGAGAACGCGATGCTGTACGAAAACGTCATCTCGCGCATGCGCGAGATTTCGGCCATGTACGACGTGAGCCGAGGGCTGGTCTCCACGCTGGACCCCGAAGAGATGCTGGAAGACGTGTTGAGCGCGCTCCGGCAGTCGGCGGGGTACGACAACTGCGCGTTCCTGCTCCTGGACCCGGTTACCGACGACCTGGTGGTGCGCGCCGCCGTGGGGTACATGGAAGACGTTCGCGGGCTGCGCATCCAGGTGGGACGGGAAGGCATCACCGGATGGGTCGCCGAGAACAAGCAGCCGCTGGTGGTGCCCGACGTTACCCAGGATTCCCGCTACATCCAGAAGGACTCGCAGACCCGTTCGGAGATCGCCGTGCCCATGATGGTGGGCAATCGGCTCATCGGCGTCCTGGACGCGCAGAGCAGCCAGTTGGATGCCTTCGGCGAGCGGGATTTGCGCATCCTATCGGCGGTGGCCGCGCAGACCGCCGTGGCCATTGAGAACAGTCGCCTGTACGAGGAGACGCGCAGGCGCGCCACGCAGTTGGAGGCCACCAGCGAGGTGGGCCGCCGCATCGCTTCCATCCTGGGCCTGGACGAACTGCTCACCGAGGTGGTGGAACTGGTGCACGAGACGTTCAACTACGACCACGTGCACGTGTTCCTCATTGACCCCGACACGCAAGAGGCCGTGTACCGCGCGGGCAACGGCTCCGTGGGGCGCGCCATACGCGAAGAAGGGCTGCGGCTGAAGGTGGGCCAGGAAGGGATGATCGGCCACGCCGCCAGCACCCGCCAGCCGCTCATCGCCAACGACGTTACCAAGGACCCCTACTACGTGCCGCATCCGCTCCTGGCCGACACGCGGTCGGAATGCACCGTGCCCCTGGTCATCGGCGACCGCGTCATCGGTGTGCTGGACGTGCAGAGCCACGAGTTGGACGCTTTCGGCGACGACGACCTGTTCCTCCTCCAGACGCTTGGCGACCAGTTGGCCGTGGCCATTGAGAACGCACGCCTGTTTGAGGAATCGGAGCGGCGGATTCGTTCGCTGGCCGCGCTCAACCGCATGGGCCAGACCATCAGTTCCACCCTGGACCTGCCGGCGCTGTTGGAGGAGGCGTATAGGCAGATTGGCCAGGTCATTGACGCATCCAACTTCTACATCGCCCTGTACGACGAGGAGAACGATGAGGTGTCGTTCCCGCTGGCGGTTGAGGAGGGCGAGCGCGTAACCTGGGCCAGCCGACGCGGCACGCGGAGCCTGACCGAGCACATCATCCGCACGCGACAGCCGCTGTTCCTGCCCGAGAACGTGGTGGAGGCGGCGACCGAAATCCTGGGCAACCCGCCCGTGGGCAGGCCCGCGCTGTCGTGGATGGGCGTGCCGATGATCGTCGGCGAGAAGGTCATCGGCGTGATCGCCGTGCAGAGTTACATCAAGCCGCGCGCCTACACCGAAGAGGACCTGAACGTGCTGCAAACCATCGCCGCGCAGGTGGCCACGGCTGTGCAGAACGCGCGCCTGTTCCAGGAGACGCGCCAGAGCGCCGAGGAGATGCGCCTGCTGTACGACCTGGGCGTGGCCCTCAGCGAGACTCTGGAACTGGATCGCGTGCTGACGCTCATCGCCCAGAGCGCGCTGCGGCTGACCCACACGCAACTTGCTACGCTGTACATCAAGGGCCAGACCGAGGATGAACTGGTCTTCAAGGTCGTGTCGGACCCGCCGGAGATGGCGCAGCAGATTGAGGTGCACAAGCCCAGGGCGCGCGGGTTGACCGCCGAGATCCTGCGATCGGGCAAGCCGCTCGTCATAGACGAGGTAGCGCAGGATAGCCGCGTCAGTTCGGTGATTCGCAAACTGGGCGTGCAGTCCATGCTCGGCGTGCCGGTGCAACTGGAAGGACAAACCATCGGCGTGCTGTTCGCAGGCTCCACCGAACCCCATCACTTCACCGATCGGGAAGTGTCGCTCGTGAACTTCCTGGTGAACCAGGCCTCGCGCGCCATCCGCAACGCCCAGTTGTACCAAGAGATCACGCGGCTGAACCTGGAACTGGAAGAGCGCGTGGAGCAGCGCACGCGCGAACTGGCGAAGGCCAACGAGGAACTCACGATTGAGCGCGACCGCACCGAGGCGCTGTACCGCATCGCCCGCGAATTGAGCCAGACGCTGGACCTGAACCGCGTGATGAGCCGCGCCCTGCAACTCCTGAAGGAGTCCATCGGCATGCGGCAGGGGTCCATCCTGCTGCTGGATCAGGCGACGGGCAAACTGGTGCACCGCGCCTCGCTGACGCGGGGCCAGGCGGACCAGGCCGCGTCGCTGTCGCGGTCCTTCAGCGCGGGGGTTGGGCTGGCCGGATGGGTGCTCCAGCACCGCCAGGCGGTCATCGTGCCCGACGTAACCAAGGACAAGCGCTGGCTGACCACGGTGGGCGAAGAGACGGTGCGCTCGGCGCTGTCGGTGCCGCTCCAGGCGGGCGAGGACATCCTCGGCGTGCTGACGCTGGCCGACCCCAGGCCCGACTATTTCAGCGAGGCCCACCTGAAGATGGTAACCGCCGCCGCCACCCAGATCGCCACGGCCATCGGCAACGCCGAACTGTATCGCCTCATCCAGGAGCAGGCGGACCGCCTGGGCGACATGCTGCGGATGCAGCAGACCGAGGCATCCAAGACCCGCGCCATTCTGGAAGGCATCGCCGACGGCGTGGTGGTTACCGACACCGACGGGCGCATCATCCTGTTCAACGACGCCGCCGAGCGCATCCTGGGCGTGCCGCGCAACGTGGTGATGAACGAGAACGTGCATGCCCTGCCGGCCACGCTTTCGGCGGGGGCCGAGATGGCCGCCCGCGGGCTGGCCGCCGTGAGCCGCTGGGTCGGCGTCGCGTCCCGCCAGCGGCCACAGATGGAAGAGCGTTTCGCCGTGGGCAACAAGGTGGCCAGCGTGCGCGTGGCGCCGGTGATGATGGGCGACGAATTGCTGGGAACCGTGGCGCTGTTCCGCGACATCTCCAAGGAAGTGGAGGCGGAGCGCGTCAAGAACGAATTCATCTCCACCGTGTCCCACGAATTGCGCACGCCCATGACTTCCATCAAGGGCTACACCGACCTCCTGTTCATGCAAGCGGCAGGCCCTATTACGGATGCCCAGCGCAAGTTCCTGACCGTCATCAAGTCCAACGCCGACCGACTGGCGACGCTGGTCAACGACCTGCTGGACATCTCGCGGATTGAGACCGGACGCATCCGCTTGGACCGCCAGCCCACCGACGCCGCCAAGGTCATCCAGGACGTGGTAACCGCGCTGCGCAAGCAAGCCGAGGAGAAGCAACTCACGGTTACCATCAAGGTCAAATCGCCCTTGCCGCCGGTGTACGCCGACCGCGACCGCCTGACGCAGATTCTGACCAACCTAGTGGACAACGCGTGCCGCTACACGCCCGCGGGCGGCAAGATCACCGTCTCGGCGCGCCGCGTGTCGGACAAGGTGCAGATAGACGTGGCCGACACCGGCATCGGCATCTCGCCCGAGGACCAGAAGAAGGTCTTTGACCGCTTCTATCGCGCCGACCATCCGGTGGTGCAGGAGACGGGCGGCACCGGCCTGGGCCTGGCCATCGTCAAGTCGTTCGTGGAGATGCACGGCGGCACCATCTGGCTCAAGAGCGAACTGGGCAAGGGGTCCAAGTTCAGTTTCACGATGCCCATCGCCGTGTTTGACCAGCCGCTCCCGCCGCGGGAAGAGGTTACGGAAGAAGCCGAGCCCATTGGCGCGGGCAAGCGGATTCTCGTGGTGGAAGACGAGCCCGACATCGCGAACCTGGTGGCCACGCATCTGCGCGAGGAAGGGTACGAGGTGAGCACTTGCGGGCGGGGCGACGAGGTGATGGACCTCGTCCTGCGCGAGAGACCGCACCTCATCACGCTGGACGTTCGCCTGCCGGGCAAGGACGGGTTTGAGGTGCTCAGCGACCTGAAGTCCAACCCCGAGACCACGGACATCCCCGTGGTGATTCTGTCCATCGTCCCCGACCCCGACCGGGCCTACCGCTTGGGGGCGGTGGACTACCTGGGCAAGCCGGTGGACGAGAAGCGGCTCGTCAGCACGGTTCACTCCATCCTGTTCGCCCACGACCTGGTGCTCATCTGCGATGATAACGAGGACACGCAGAAACTGCTGCGCGAGGTGCTGGAGCGCAACGGGTTCGTGGCGCGGGCCGTGTCCGACGGCCGCCAGGTGCTGGCCGTGGCCGAAAAGGAGCGCCCCGGCCTCATCCTGCTGGACCTCAAGATGCCCGGGCTGGACGGCTACTCGGTGCTGGAGCAACTGAAGCGGAATCCGAACACCGCCGACATCCCGGTGATCGTGATGACGGCCAGTATCTCTGAAGACAAGATGAAGCGCGAGCGGGCGTTGGCCCTGGGCGCCGTGAACTTCATGACCAAGCCCTTCTCCATCCCAGACCTGGTGGAGGAAGTGCGCAAGACGCTGGAATCTCGGTCCAGGCCGAACGGTGAGGCGGAGTCGGCCCGCGGCGCGACCGAGGACCGCGCCGAGTAAACCCATTGCGTATTGGATGGCAGGTATGCCGAAAATCGTTGTAGCCGAGGACGAGCGCGATATCCTGGAACTCCTTCGGTTCATCCTGGAACTCAACGGGTTTGAGGTCGTAACCGCGAACAACGGAGAAGAGGCCGTGCAACAGACGCTGGCGGTGATGCCCGACCTGGTGCTGATGGACGTGCGGATGCCGCGCATGACGGGGCACCAGGCGTGCCAGGCGCTGAAGGCGAACCCGAAGACGAAGGGCATTCCAGTGGTGTTTCTTTCCGCGCGCGGGCAGGAGGCCGACATCAAGCAGGGGCTTTCGTTGGGGGCGGCGGACTATATCCTGAAGCCGTTCTCGCCGGAAGAGTTGCCCGGTCGGCTGCGGAATGTGCTGGCGGCCGCCAAAGGGAAATGAGGCGCGGGCGGCCAGGGAGCGGCGATGAGCGTCATCCTCATTGAGGAGCGAATCATCCACTACGAAACGCTGGGGCGAGGCAAGCCGCTGATCTTCCTTCACGGCTGGCTCGGTTCGTGGCGCTACTGGATGCATGCCATGGAGGCGCTCTCCGAGAATTACCGCACGCACGCCTTTGACCTGTGGGGGTACGGGGATTCGGACAAGCAGGGCGGCCGCCACGACATGGATTCCTACCTGCGCCTGCTGGAAGCCTTCATGGATCAGATGGGTATCCTCAAGGCTCCGCTGGTGGCCCACAGCCTGGGGGGCATCCTGGCCGTGCACTTCGCGGCCAAACACCCGGACCGCGCGCCGCGCCTGGCGCTGGTGAGCACGCCCCTCACCGATGCGGGCCTCAACACCGGCGCCATCCTCGGCAAGTCGGCCATCGGCAAGTTCCAGCAGAAGCGGCAGATCCCCCACAATATCGTGTGGCAGGACATCGCCCGCATCGCGCCCAACGCGGTTGAGGAGAGTCTGGCCAACCTGAAGGGCTTTGACATCCGTCCCTTGCTGCGCCAGTTGCCGATGCCGACGCTCCTCGTGTACGGGCGCAAGGACGGGCTGGTGGATCCGGCCCAGGCCACCGCCATAGCGGCCAACAACCCACGGGTGCGGGTGCTCACCATGACCGAGTCCAAGCACTTCCCGATGCTGGATGAGGTCGGCCGTTTCAACCGCCTGCTGGCCGACTTCCTGGAAATCGGCGAGGACCTGACCCAACTGGACCTAAAGACAGAATGGCGTCGGCGCACACACTGAAGTAAAGCAGGACGAGGACGGTATGCGGGTTCTGATCACGGGCGGCGCCGGGTTCATCGGCGCGGCGTTGGCGAATCGGCTGGTGGCCGAAGGGCACCACGTGCGCGTGCTGGACGACTTGAGCGCGGGTGACCCGTCGCGGCTGGACCGCCGCGTGGTGTTCACCCGTGGCGACGTGCGCGATGTGCCCAAACTCTGGACGCTGCTCCAGGGCATCTCCTGCGTGTACCACCTGGCGGCCCGCGTGTCTGTGCCCGAGTCTGTCCTCTATCCCCGCGAGTACAACGACGTGAACGTGGGTGGCACGGTTTCGCTGATGCAAGCGGCGCGCGATGCGGGCGTGGGGCGGGTGGTGTTCGCCTCGTCGGGGGCGGTGTACGGCGATCAGGAGACGCAGCCGGTGTCGGAGACCGCATGGCCCCATCCGCGCTCGCCCTACGCCGTGAGCAAATTGGCGTCGGAACTGTACGTGAACACCCTGGGCGAACTGTACGCTATAGAGACGGTGAGCCTGCGGATTTTCAACGCCTACGGCGCGGGCCAGTTTGTCCCCGCAGCCCACGCGCCTGTGATCCCCTTCTTCCTCAAGCAGGCGCTGTCGGGCGGCTCTGTCATCGTGTTCGGCACCGGCCAGCAGACCCGCGATTTCGTGTACATAGACGACGTGGTGGACGCGCTGGTAACCGCCTCGGAGGCGACGGGGGTCAACCGCCAGGTCATCAACGTCGGTTCGGGGCAGGAGACCAGTGTGCGCGCTCTGGTAGACCTCATCGCTGCTGCCATCGGGCGCGAGGTGCATTCGCTGCACAGCCAGGCCGACACGGGCGGCGTCTCGCGGCTGGTGGCCGATTTGACGCGGGCGCGGGCGCTGTTGGGCTACTCGCCGAAGGTGGATGTGGCAACCGGCCTGCGGCTCATGCTCCAGCACGACCCCTATCTCCGCGACTTGATGCGCCGCGAATAGGCGCTCGTTGTCCCGCCAGGAGCACCGCGAACCAGCCCAGCGTGCGGGCGTTTGTTCATGTCCATTCGTGTGATTCGTGGATAGGTAACGGCCATGCGGCTTGTGTGGATGGCGGTGGCCTGGGTGGTCGGCATTTGGCTGGCCCAACAGGCCCGGGTTCCCAGTGCAGTTTGGCTTGGCGGCTTTGGCGCGGCGGTGGTGGCGGCGGTTCTGGCCAGGAGGACTCGCGCCGGCCTGCCGCTGCTGGCTGCTGCCTTTCTCCTGCTCGGGGCCTGGCGCTACACCGTGGGCCTGCCCCGCATAGACGCGGCCCATGTGGCCCACTACAACGAGGGCGGCTCCGTGAGCCTGGTCGGCGTCGTGCACGGGGAGCCGGAGCCCAAGGGCGCTCGCTGGCGCGTCCGCATCTCCGCGCGTGAGATCACCCACGCCTATGGCCGTGCGCCGGTTCACGGCTTCGTGCTGGCCACGCTGCCCGCGTTCCCGGTCGTGCGCGACGGCGACACGGTGCGGCTGGACGGCGAATTGACCACGCCGCCCGTGTGGGAGGAATTCTCGTACCGCGACTACCTGGCCCGCGAAAACGTGTTCTCGCTGATGTACATGCCCTCGGTGGAGGTGCTGGGCCATGCACAGGGCTGGAGCCTGCGGCGGATGCTCGGGGCGCTTCGGGCGCGGTGCGAGTCCGTACTGGCGGCGCTGCTGCCCAACCCCGAGGCGGCGCTGCTGACGGGCATTCTCCTGGGGCGCGAGGGCGGCATCTCGGCCGATGTGATGGACGCCTTCCGCACAACGGCCACGGCACATATCATCGCCATCTCGGGGTTCAACATCACCGTCATCGCGGGCGCGCTGCTGCGGATGCTCACGCGCACGGTCGGGCGGCGGTGGGCGGTGGCCGCGACGATCCCCCTCGTCGTCCTGTACACCCTCCTTGTGGGCGCGGACCCGCCAGTGGTGCGCGCCGCCATCATGGGGTGCATCGCGTTGGTGGCGCTTCTGCTGGGGCGGCGCAGCGATGCCCTCAACGCCCTGGCGGCCTCGGCGCTGCTGATGACCGCCATCCGTCCGCAGGCGCTGTGGGATGTGGGGTTCCAGTTGAGTTTCGCCGCTACGCTTGGGATGATCCTGTATGCGGAGCCGCTCCATCGGCGGGTGGGGGCGTTCCTGTCGGCGCATATCCCCGGGGCGCTGGGGAAGGCGGCGGTGGGCTGGCTGGGGGATGGCCTGGCCGCCACGCTGGCCGCGCAGGTGCTGACCCTGCCCCTGACGGTGGCCTACTTCCACAACCTGTCGCCCATCAGCCTGGTGGCCAATCTGCTCATCGTGCCGGCGCAGCCGCAGGTCATGGTTTGGGGCGGCGTGGGGTTGCTGCTGGCGCTGGTCTGGCTGCCGCTGGGGATGCCGGCGGGGTGGACGGCGTGGCTATTCCTGGCGTACACCATCCGCATGGCCGAGGCCCTGGCGGCGGTGCCTGGGGCGAACCTGCAAGTGGCGCGGGTGCCGTGGCCGGTCGTGGCGGGGTACTACGTGGTCGTAGGAGGGCTGACCTTCGGCTCGCAGCGGGTGCGGCGCTGGCTGAGCCCGGCCGCGCGCCGTTGGGCGAAGGCGGTGCGGCGCGGACGATGGCAGGGCGCGCTTGCGGTTGTGGCAGCGTTGGTGTGGGCGGCGGGGTTGCAGATGCCCGACGGGCGGCTCCATGCGCACTTCATCAACGTGGGCGAGGGTGATGCGGTGCTGATACGCACGCCGAAGGGGAGCGCCGTGCTCATTGACGGGGGAAGCGACCCGGCCCGCCTGTTGAGCGAGGTGGGGCGGCGGCTCCCGTTCTGGCAGCGCAGCCTGGCGCTGGTCTTTCTCACCCACCCGCATGCCGATCACGCCGGGGGACTTATCGGCGTTCTGGAGCGGTACAACGTGGGCGGGTTTGTGGAAGCGCGGCCGGGCAAGACGCCTGAGTACAAGGCATGCGTGGCGGCGGCCCAAGCCCGAGGCATCCCTCGCATCCCGGCCTCGCCTGGGCAGAGGTTCGTGGTGGACGGCGACGTGGTGCTGGAGGTGCTGTACCCGTGGCCCACAACCCCCTGCCGCTCCGTCAATGACTGCTCCATGGTCATTCGGCTTACCATGGGGCGCGCCACCTTCCTGTTCCCCGGCGACCTGGAGGAAGAAGGGCAGTTGCTCCTGATGAACCAGCAGGATGTTCCGCGCTCGCTGGTGCTGAAGGTTCCGCACCACGGGGGCGAGAAGGCTCTGCAGGAGTCGTTCCTGGCCGCTGTCGCGCCGCGGGTGGCCGTCATCCAGGGAGGCCCTCGCGCCGCCGCCGACCCTCACCCCACGACCTTGCAGCGGCTGGAGGCCACCGGTGCGACCGTGTGGCAGACTCGCCGCAAGGGTTCGCTGGAAATCGTTACGGACGGAGAGAAGTACTGGGTGCGGTAGTGGGTTCGGCCCCGCAACCGTCGCCGGGCGGCGTAAAGCCCCCTGGGGGCTTCGCAGATCTCCGCTTCGGCCGCGACCGCGTCTCGGTTCCAAAGTCCGTTGGTCGCGCCATGGGCATGGGTGCGACGCACTTTCGGCAGTGCGTTGCAGTTTGCTCGCCAACACAAGACGGAGCAATCGCAGCCGCCAATGACTTGACAAAGACGCCAAAATCGGGTATGATACGATTGTGACAAAACGTTCATCATGGCGCTTTGTCGGCACACTCATGCCATGCCACGTGGGGGAGGGTTTGACAATTATGGGAGATGGAGATTTACGCCGCCTTCGGGTGGCTGTTTTGCTCTCCGCGCTCCTGCTTGGTTTGCTGACAGGTTGCACACAATTCCAGATAGAGACTCGGCAACTGGATGTCTTCACCGGAACGTCGCATGACGTTTCGGCCAGGCCGCCGGAACACGACATCGCGGTTCTGGCCATTGACTTTGACCCGCCTTTGGATGCCATCCGCTCGCTGGAGGATCTGAAGACGGTCAATCTGCTGGTTGCCGTGGAGAATACGGGCCTGACCGCGGAGCGCAACGTCGTCGTGCGCGCCGAACTCCGCCTGGACAACCGCGAGCCTTCGCCCATCCTTACCCGTGTCGCCACGGTTGAGCAACTGGCGCCGGGGGAGGTCAAGGTGGTCCGCCTGCAGGGTCTGTCCGAAATCCCCATTCGTCCCGAGTACTGGCTCAAGGTGCGGGCGGCCCCGGTCCTGGGTGAGACGGACATTACCGACAATCAGCGCATCTACAGGCTGCAACTGGCGAACCTGGTCCGCTAGGCATCGTTCTTGCACAGACGAGATGTGTTTCAGAAAGGCACCGAAAGGTGCTTTTCTGCGTTATATATGGCAGAAAGATCACAACGCGGTGCAATCCGATGGAGAAGAGGAAGACCCGGACATCTTCCATAGGGCTTCTGCTGGCGGGCCTGGCGCTGGGGCTGCTTCTGTCGCTCCAGTGGCGCTCGGCTCCGACTACGCGCCTGACAGACACGAGTTACGCGCGCGACCGCACGGCGTCCACCATCGCGCGGCTGGAGGCGGAACAGGACGCGCTGAAGGCGGAAGTGTCTCAACTGCGCCAGCAACTGGACGAGCGACAGCAGCAGCGCGGCCAATCGGCTGACCTGTTGGCGGGGCTGGCCGAAGAACTGGCGCGCCAGAAGGTGTTGGCTGGCCTCGTCGCGCTGCACGGCCCGGGTGTTGAGGTCGTCCTGAACGACAGCAATCGGCAAGTTGTTCCGTCGGCGGTGAACCCCGAACTGTACCTCGTGCACGACTACGACCTGCGCGACGTGGTCAACCTGTTGTGGGCGGCGGGGAGCGAGGCCATCTCCGTGAACGGCGAGCGCATTGTCGCCAGCACGTCCATCTACTGCGTGGGGGCGACCATCATGGTCAACGATACGCGCCTGTCGCCGCCCTACGTGATCCGAGCCATCGGCCCATCGGAGCAGCAGGAGTCGCTGCTCAAGAATCCCAGGTTCCTCGCCGACCTGCGCAATCGCGTCGCGGCCTACGGCCTGGCTTTCACCGTCGCGCAGGCCGCCGATATTCAGGTGCCCGCCTATCGCGGCGGCTTCGGAGCGCTGTATGCAAGTGTCTCAGTATCTCCGTAGAATCTCGCACGACAACTGGCTCGTGCACATCCCGCTGGCGATTTTGTTCGTCCTGGTGGGGATGCTCATCTTCGCCCAGTTCCGCAGCGAGAGCGCCCTGCGCTCGGCGCGGGTTGCCGCCTCGGGGACCGATCGCGCCGTTCTCATCAGCGGCCTCGTGGACGCCAACCTGAAACTGCGCGAGGAAGTGGATTCGTTGCGCGCCAAACTGGCCGAATTGGAGCAGCAGGGTGGTTCCCTTGTCGTCATGGTGGAGGAACTGAACCGCCTGAAACTCATCACCGGCCTCAGCGAAGTCTCGGGGCCGGGCATCACCCTCACGCTGAACAGCCCCGTAAGCGCCACGGAGTTGCAGGATATGGTCAACGAACTGAAGAACTCCGGCGCGAAGGCGATTGCCCTCAACGGCCAGCGGCTGGTCGTCTCCTCTGCCATCGTGGGTACCGAGGCGGGCATCTCGGTGGACGGGACAGTGCTCTCCCGCCCGTTCGTCTTCCAGGTGCTCGGCGACCCCGACACCCTGAGGGTGGCGTTGACGCGCAAAGGCGGGATGCTGGCGTCGCTACAAGCCGCACACCCGGGATTCCAAGCCGAGATTGCCGATGCGCAAACCCTGGCGATCCCCATGTATGCCCGGAGAATTGAGTTCCGTTACGCACAGCCCGTAACTGCGCAATAGCGCCCTGATGCCTCGGATGGCTGTGCGGCGGGAACCTGACGCGCCCGCCGTGCGTCTGTAGATTGAAGTGCGCGCACGCTTCGGCGTGCTTTCGTTTGCTCAGGAGGCCTCTATGAAATCTTGGCGCAGCGTAACGTTTGTGGTCGTGATTGTCCTTCTGGCGCTTGTGGCCGTCTCGTGCGGCCCCAAGCAACCCCCCGCGATCCCGCGAATCGTGCGGCAGACTCCGCTCCCCTCCGAGGAACTGCCGGTGGGAGCGCCGCTCGTCGTGGAGTTCAACCAGCCCATGGATCCGAAGTCCCTGGAGGGACAGGTGCGCATTGACCCTGCGATTCCGGGGCAGTGGGTCCTGGAGGATCGCAGGCTGGTCTTCCGGCCGGCAGCGCCGCTGGAGCCGGCCACCACCTACCGCGTCGTGCTCGGCAAGGGGGTCAAGTCCAGCGCGGGCCTGTCCCTGGCCGATGAAGTCGTCCTGCGATTCCAGACGGTGGGCAGCCTTCGCGTCTCCCAGACGCAGCCCGCGGATGGAGCCGCCGAGGTAGAGCGGGACATCGCCATCACCGTCATCTTCAACAGGCCGGTCGTGCCGCTCACGGATCTCAAGCGCGCCCAGGACCTGCCCCAGCCACTGCGCCTGGAGCCGCCCGTCGCCGGCACAGGCGAGTGGCTCAACACGTCCATCTACATCTTCCGCCCCGCCGAGGGCCTGGCGGGATCCACAACCTATCGGGCCACCGTCGCCGCGGGCCTGCAGGATACCACGGGCAGCGTGCTGGCCGAGGACTACTCGTGGACGTTCACCACGGAGTCGCCCAAGATCACCGGCGTCCAGCCGCAGGGGATGAAGGTCGCGCCCACGGCCCAGGTCATCGTCTCATTCAACCAGCCCATGGACGCGGCCTCCGTGGAAGCGGGGTTCGCCCTGCGCGAGATCCAGACGGGCAGCAAGGTGGCGGGCACGTTCTCGTGGCAGGGGAGCACGCTGTACTTCAAGCCGAGCGCGCCCCTGCGCATGGGCATGGGGTATGTGGCGTCGGTGGCGGCGGGCGTGCGGTCGGCTTCCGGCGGGACGCTAGCAACGACAGAGAAGTGGCCGTTCGGCGTCGTGCCGAAGCCTCGCGTGGTTCGGACAAGCCCTGGAGCCAACGAGACCGCCGTCTCGCCCTACGCTTGGGTGCAGATTTGGTTCGCCGGCCCCATGCTCCTGGAGACCATCACCCCCACCCTGCGCGTGGAGCCGGAAGGCACCGCATGGCAGGCGTACTGGAATGAGTACGAGGACTCGCTGCAACTCTCCGTTCGGCTCCAGCCGGACACGGATTACCGAATCACCATTCCGGCTTCGGCGGCGGACCCATACGGGAACACCCTGGGCCGGGATTACGTCCTGGCGTTCCACACGCGCGACTTGGACCCCAGCCTGTACGTGGTCGGCAGGTGGGGCGACGCCACCGTTTTCAACGCCTACAATCCGGTGCAGATTCCCATCGCCTACCGCAATATCGCCCGCGTCAATCTGCGCTTGTACGCCCTGTCGCTGGACGAGTTCGTGCGCCTCAACGGCGACGACTGGGAATACCGCGACAAGTTTGCGCCGCGGAACGAGAGCCTGCTGCGCGCGTGGGAAGTGGCGGTGAACGCGCCTCGGAACAAGACGCAGACCCTGGACGTGCCCCTCACCGCCGACGCCACCCGCCCGCTGCCGCCCGGCGTGTACTACCTCATGCTCTCCTCGCCCGACATCCCCGAGAAGGTCTCTCGCCCGCAGGGGATGGCGCTGGTGGTAACCCGCACGAACCTGGTGCTGAAGCACGGGCCTAAGGACGTGCTGGTGTGGGCCACCGACCTCGTGAGCGGCCAGCCGATAGATTCCCTGCCGCTGAAGGTGTACGACGGCAGCGGCAAGATGCTCATGGACGGTCTGACGAATGCCGAGGGCGTGTGGCGCGGACAGTTTGCCCAGCCTCGCGACTTGTGGGAAGCCCTCACGGTTGTGGCCGGCTCCGGCGAGTCCCTGGCCGTAACCGGCAGCCCCTGGTCGGCGGGGATTGACCCCTGGGAGTTTTCCATCCCCAGCGAGTCGTGGCTCACGCCCCTTGTCGGCTACTTCTACACGGACAGGCCCATCTACCGCCCCGGGCAGACGGTTTACTTCAAGGGCATCGTCCGCGCCGATGACGACGCGCGCTACTCGCTGCCCGACATCGGCCCGCTTCGCGTTACGGTTTCTGACCCGCAGGGCCAGCAGTTCTACAGCCAGACGCTCCAGATGAGCGACCTGGGGACGGTGTACGGCAGCCTGACGTTGGCCGAGAACGCGCCCACGGGCATCTACTGGATTTACGCGACGCCCGCGAGCGAGGCCGCCACCACCCACGGGTACAAGCAGGCCCCGCTGCAGTTCAGCACGTCCTTCCAGGTGGCCGAATACCGCAAGCCGGAATACGAAATCACGGTTGCGACCAATCAGCCCGAATACGTCCAGGGCGACCGCGTAGAGGTCAGCGTGCTGGCCAAGTACTACTTCGGCGCTCCGGTGGCCAACGCGAAAGTCCGATGGAACATCGTGGCGCAACCCTACTTCTTCGCGTGGCAGGGCCAGGGCTGGTACGACTTCCACGATTGGGACTACTGGACGCGCGAGGACACCGGCGCGCAGGTGGTGGCCAGCGGCGAAGGGACGACCGACGCCGAAGGCCGCTTCTCCTTCGCGGTTCCCGCCGACCTGGCCAAGTTCACGGCCAGCCAGACCTTCTCCATTGAGGCCAATGTTACGGACGTGAACGGCCAGGAGGTGAGCGGACGGACGGCGGCTCCCGTGCACAAGGGCGAGTTCTACATTGGCCTGTCGCCGAAAGCCTACGTGGGCACGGCAGGCAAGCCCACGGATGTCTCCATCATCACGGTGAACAGCAAGAGCGAGCCTGTTCCCAACGTGCCGCTGACCGTCATTTTCTCCCTGCGCGACTGGTACAGCGTTCAGGAGAAGTGGCCCGATGGCGGGTTCTACTGGACGACGCGCTTCACCGACACGCCGGTATTCACACAGACGATCACGACAGACGACAAGGGCGCGGCGGTGGCGTCCTTTGTCCCGCCGGAGGGCGGCAGTTACCGAGTGCTGGCGCTGGGGCGCGACGCACGCGGCAACGAAGTCCGCAGCGCCACGTACCTGTGGGTGTCGGGCGTGGGCGATGAGTACGTGTCGTGGCGCATGGAGAACAACAACCGCATGGAACTCATCGCCGACAAGAAGAGTTACGCACCTGGGGAAACGGCGCACATCCTCGTCCCCAGCCCCTTCCAGGGGCCGGTGATGGCGCTCCTCACCGTGGAGCGGGCCGGAATCCTCTCGTATCGCGTGCTGACGCTGCAGACCAACAGCGACCAGGTGGATATTCCCATCACCGAAGATCTGATTCCCAACGCCTACGTATCGGTGGTGCTTGTGAAGGGCAAGGGTGCGGCCGAACCGTTCGCGTCGTTCCGGGTGGGCTACGTGGCGCTGCAGGTGTCCGCCGCCGAGAAGCATCTCACGA
Source organism: Chloroflexota bacterium (assembly GCA_014360805.1). Lineage (NCBI taxonomy): Bacteria > Bacillati > Chloroflexota > Chloroflexota bacterium. Next base: position 31,173 of record JACIWU010000003.1, on the reverse strand, counting down.
TTCGGGTTACCCCCGACCGTGCGGGAGCCTATGGCCCGCGCGACACGGCGCAGTTCACCGTGGAGACGCTGGACGCCAACGGACAGGGCGTGCCCGCCGAGGTGTCGCTGGCGCTGGTGGACGCTTCGGTGCTGGCGCTGGCGCAGCGGCCCGGCCCGGACATCCTGGACTTCTTCTATCGCAAGCGCGGGCTTGGCATCCGGACGGCCGCCAGTCTGACCCTTGCCGTGGCCGAGCGCGAGGCCGAGCCTGCGCCCGAAGGCAAGGGCGGGGGCGGTGCTGAGGGAGCCATGACAGCCCGCACCTACTTCCCCGACACCGCCTTCTGGGAGCCTGCGCTGCGCACCGACGCCGCAGGCAGGGCCACGGTTGCGGTCAACTTGCCCGACTCGCTGACCACGTGGCGCATGGTGGCCGACGGCGCGACGGCCAACACGCAGGTTGGTTCGTCCACATCGGACATCGTGGTTACCAAGCCCCTGCTGGTGCGCGTGGTGGCGCCGCGCTTCTTCGTCATCGGCGACAAGCCGGAATTGGCCGCCATCGTCCACAACAACACCGACCAGGCGCTGCGCGTGCAGGTGCAGGTGGCCGTCCGCGGCGAGCGTTCGGACTTCGGCCGCACCGAGAGCGTGGACATCCCGGCCAGGGGTCTCCAGAAACTCACGTGGAACGGCACCATCGGGGCCGACGAGCAGGTTACGGTGTCCGTGCGCGCCGCGGGGGGCGGGCTGGAGGACGCCATCGCCCTCACGCTACCGGTCTATCACTTCACGACGCCGGAAGTCGTGGCCACCGCGGGCGAAGTCCGCGCGGGCGAGCAGCAGGTGGAGATCGTGCAGTTGCCGGATGTGTACGAGCCTTCGCAGGGCGACTTCACCGTGCGGCTGGATCCGTCCCTCGTGGCCGGCATGAAGGATGCCCTGGGTTACCTGGAGCACTTCCCCTACGAGTGCGCCGAGCAGACGGTGAGCCGATTCCTGCCCAACGTGGCGGCGTGGCAAGCCTACAAGCGGCTTGGCGTGCGCAATGAGGAGTTGGAGGCCAAACTGCCCGACCTGGTGGCGGTGGGCTTGCAGAAACTGTACGCCTCGCAGAACGTGGACGGGGGTTGGGGGTGGTGGTACACCGAGCAAAGCCACCCCTACATCACGGCCTACGTGCTGCTGGGGCTGAATGAGGCCAGACGCGCCGGATTTGGCGTGGACTCGTCGGTCATGGAGCGGGCCGTGCGATTCCTGAAGTCCTCGCTGGACGTGGCGGGCGTCCAGGATGCAACAGCGGCCAACGAACAGGCCTTCATCCTGTACGTCCTGAGCGAGTTCGGCGCGGGCGACACCGCCCGATCCGTGGCCCTGTTTGAGAAGCGGCATCTTCTCGGACACTACGGCAAGGCGTTCCTGGCGCAGGCCCTGCAGGCCGCCGGCGATGCTCACGCAGGCCAGGTGCGCGCGCTGCTGGCCGAACTCAACGGACAGGCGGTCTTGAGCGCCACGGGTGCTCACTGGGAGGAGGCCCAGACCGACCGCTTCTTGATGAACACCGACGTGCGCAGCACGGCCATCGTGTTGCGGGCGCTGGTGCGCCTTACGCCCGACAACGCGCTGCTGCCCAATGCGGTTCGCTGGCTCATGGCCGCGCGCCAGGACGGGCGCTGGGGCACCACGCAGGAGAACGCATGGGCGCTCATGGCCCTGACCGATTACGCCGCCCAGACCGGCGAGTTGGAGGGCGAGTACCGGTATCAGGTCGGCCTCAACGGGAAGCGCGTGCTGGCGGGCGATGTGCGGCCCGACACCGTGGATGCCCCGCGCGTGGTCAGCATCCCGCTCAAGGATTTGCTGAAGGATGTGGGCAACCGCGTGATCGTGGAGCGGTCGCCGTTGACGGGCGGGCAGGCCGAGAAAGGCGCGCTGTACTATTCCGCCGCGCTGAAGTACTACCTGCCGGTGGAGCAGGTAGGCCCGCTGAATCGCGGGGTCATCGTCCTGCGCCAGTACACGCTGGCGGATGACCCGACCCGGGAAGTCGCCACGGCCAGGGTCGGCGACATCATCCGCGTGAAACTCACGGTCATCGCGCCGAGTTCGCTGCACTACCTGGTGGTGGAAGATCCGATTCCAGGCGGCACGGAGGCGGTGGATACCAGCCTGCGGACGACCAGCCAACTGCTGGAGCAGCCGCAGTTCCGCCGGACGGGCGAGGAGGACGTGTGGGGCTGGTGGGTCTTCTCGCACACCGAGATTCGCGACGAGAAGGTCGCGCTGTTCGCCACGTCGGTGCCCGCGGGCACGTATGAGTACACGTACCTGCTGCGGGCCAGCGTGCCGGGCGAGTTCCTGGTCATGCCGGCGGTGGCCTACGAGATGTACTTCCCCGAGACGTTCGGGCGGAGCGGAGGCGCGAAGTTCACCGTAACCCCGTGATGGACGGCAGGGGCGGCTCACTGGTCGCCCCTATCTCGCTCTCCGCGCGGACGGCAAGGGGCTGAAAGCATGTGCGACGCACCTCGGAGATGCGTCGCACGTGTCTCCCCTATTTATTCGTGTGGATTCGTGTTATTCGTGGATGCCGTTCCCCACTCGTGTGGATTCGTGTTATTCGCGGATGCCGTTCCCCCTGCGCGGCTCGGGCTGGGGGCGGCTTGGGCCTGGCGGCGCTTGTCGCATTCCCACTCGTACCGCGTCAGGTCCACGCGCAGGAACTCGCGGTTGTACAGCAGGCAGCAGATGCGGAACCCCGCCGAGATGAGCGTGCGCTTGGCGCGCTCGTTGGTCAGTTCCACGAGGCCGTAGATGGAGTCTATGTCGGTGGTCTCAAACACCTGGTCTACGAAGGCGCGGGTGGCGGCCGTGCCGTAGCCCTTCCCCCACGAAGAGCGGTCGCCGATCTTGATGCCGTATTCGGCCTCGCGGAAGTCCGGGTCAATGTGAGCCACGCACAGGCCGATGAGTTTGCCCGTTTCCTTGACGACGATGCCCGCGGCGATGCGCCGTGGGTTGGGGCGGACGTAGCGTTCCACGAAGAAGCGGCGGAACTCTTCGGGGTCGCGCGGCCCCAGCGGCGCGCCGCTCAACCCCTGCACGATGGGGTCCCGCCACCAGGCGTAGGCGATCTCCGCATCCTCTTCGGTGAGGGGGCGCAGGTAAACGGGCGATTCCTCTTCGCCCCGCTTGGGCGCTGTTTCATCCGTCACCGGTTTTTCCTTCGGGCGGCGCGTTCCGCTCGCTGAGCAGCCGCACCCCATCCAGGGTCAGCCACGGATCCACGACATCCACGCATTTGAGCAAAGGCGCCAGCACCTGCACCAGGCCGCCGGTGGCCACCACCTTGGCCTGGCCTCCGAGTTCGTAGCGCATGCGAGCGACCAGGCCCTCTACCAGCCCCACGTAGCCAAAGATGAGGCCCGACTGCATGGAGTGGACGGTGTTCTTGCCGATGGCGGCGGGCGGCGGCACCAGGTTGATGCGGGGCAGTTGCGCCGTGCGTCCCGCCAAGGTGTCTGCGGCGGGGCCCAGGCCCAGCGCGATAGACACCCCCATGAAATCGCCGTTGTCAGCCACGGCGCTGAACGTGGTCGCCGTGCCGAAGTCAATGGCGATGCAGGCGGTGCGAAAACGATGATACGCGGCCACCGCGTCGCAGAGCAGGTCGGCGCCCAGTTCGGCTGGGTTGTCAATCCGTATGCGCATGCCGGTCTTGATGCCCGGCCCGATGAGCAGCGGAGCGAACCCGAAGTAACGCTCGCACAGTTCCACCAGGGCGCCCGTAACCGGCGGCACGACGCTGGAAATCGTTACCCGCCGCACGTCGCGAAAGGAGTAGCCCCTGTCGTCCAGGAGCGCCTTCCACAGCATGGCGTACTCGTCGGGCATCATGTCGTGTTCGGTGCGCACGCGCCACCGCGCCACCCATTCGCCGTCCTTGTACAAGCCGCCAACGGTGTTGGTGTTGCCGACGTTCACGCATAGGAGCATCGGTTCCCTCCTCGGTCTAATTGGAATACCTGCACTGCCGCACAAACCCGGCGGCAGGCTATTCGTCTCGGACGAAGTCCACCTCTACGAGCGCCCGCTCCTTCAGGCGCAGGCGGACTGCGACAAGCCCCGACGCCAGCACGCGGAACGGCCACTTGCGCCCATCCACGCGGGCCTCGCTGGCGCGCCACGGCGCAGGCGCGGTGAATACCAGTTGGCCGCGCTGCGCCCCCGCTTTCTCCAGGGCCACGCGCAGCGTCTGCCCGTTGGGCCCGTGCACCATACGCTGCACGCCCTGAATCTCCGCCGCGCCCTGGGTTACGTGGAAGGTGGACGTCAGCAGGTCGGGCGCATCGGAGGCGGGCTTCAGGCACAGGACGATGCTCTCGTGGGGCTGGTGGCGGCGGAAGGCGAGTTTGTCGGAGCGGACGCCCACGTACCGTTGCCGCCAGAAGTTGTACACGTGGTACTCGCCCTCGGGAAGGCCTAGTTCGCGCAGGGATACTTCGGTCCTGGCGGTCTTGTCCCGCCAGTTCATGAGCGCCACCACCCACCATTGGCCCCAGGGCTTGTCCATGTGCAGGACCTGATGGCGCGGGTTCTCGTTGCGGAACAAATCCACCGGACGGGCCGCCAGGCCCGAGGGCGGCAGCGCCATGCGGAGGTATTTCAGCCGCCCGGGGCGGATGGTGGGCAGGTTGTCGCTGTCCAGGGTCAGGCCGCCCGACAGCGCGATGCAGGTAACCAGGGTGCGCATTTCGTTCAGTACCAAATCGGACTGGTCGCCGCGCATGCGCACCAGCACGCAGTCGCCGTCGTTCAGCCACCAGCGGCGATGCATGAAGTAGCGGGCCGCGGTGTTGCGCAGCGCATTGGCCACCGCCGGCGCGCTCAAGTCGGCCCAGATGGGGTCCCAGTTGAAGGCGACATCGGGGCCGATGCGCATGGCATCCACCACGCCCACGCTGGGCAGTTGCGGCGCGCCGCACCCCAGCAGGAACCGGTCGCCGATGACCTGGCGTATGCGCTCAATCCCCCGCCGATAGGCTTCTGCGCGGGTAACCCCGGGATCGTGGCGGATTCCCTCCATCGCCCCCGCGAACACGAAGTCAATCTTGAACAGGTCGTAGCCCCATTCGTCGCCCATGACCCGGAAGACGTGGGCAATCCAGTCCAGCACGTCGTCTCTGGACAAATCCAGCGCGTAGATGTCCGTGCCCCAATGCTGCCAGGCGACAACGGGCGAGCCGTCAGCGCGCTTGAGGGTCCAGTCGGGGTGCTCGGCGTAGGCCGCCGATTCGCTGCTGACGCCAAAGGGGGCCAGCCAGATGCCCGGGCGAAGCCCTGTGGCACGGATGCCCTCGGCCACGGCCTTCATCCCCTGCGGGAACTTGGTCTCGTCAATCCGCAGCCAGTCGCCGATGGCCTGCTGGTAGCCGTCGTCAATCAGGACGTATTCCAGGGGCAGGTGGTGCTTGCGAATCTGCGCCGCGTTGGCCAGCACGTCCTCCGCCGAGTTCTCGCCGTAGAAGTAGTACCACGTGCACCAACCGGTGGGGATGCGGGAGGGGACTCGCGCGTTCATGCGCGCCGCGACGCGGTCGGCGTAATGCTCCAGCAGGCGCAGCGGGTCATCGGAGAAGGCCACCATGAGCGGCTCGGACAGGAACCGCTCGCCGGGCGCCAGCGCGACGCCGTCGGCGTAGCACGTCGCGGCGAGCCGCCGGAACGAGCGCCCGTCCAGGCACAGCGCCACATCCGCGAGGGCATGGCGGCCGTCCACGAAACCCAGCAGCGCCGACATCCCCCCGTCCAGGTCGTGCAGCACGGTGAACCATTCGCTCTGGAAGTCCTCGGTGCCCGAGTTCGGGTGAGGGGTGTGCTTGCGGTCGTATTCCTCGCCACCTGGGTTGACATAAATCCCATCCCCGATGTGGCGGGCGAAGGTGGGAGACCAGGACTGCCACCCGTGCTTGTAGAACGACCACCGCCTAGGGTCGGCGCCCAGGTTCACAGCGCCGCCGTTGTCCTGCCGCACGTCCAGGACGGCCAGGCAGTCCAGGTTCACGGGCGTCGCCCCGACGTTCTGCGCCTCCACGACGACTTCCAGGTCGTCGCCCAGGTGGATGTACCAACGGAGCCGAACATGGTCGTCGCTGCGCTCCCAGCGGATGTGGTCCCGTTGCACCTCCAGCGCGGCGTTTGGCCCCGCAATCTCCAGGACGCGGCGCTCGCTGCCCGCGCGGTATTCCAATCGCGCCGAAGCCTGCTGGATCAGCGGCACGGCCTGGAAGACGAACGTAACCGTCCCCCGCTTGCCGTGCAGAATCAACCGGTCGCGGATGTACGTCTCGTCAAGATTCATCGGGACCTCCTGCGTTTTCCGGCGGCTGCGCGACGCCGCGCACCAGGGGCACGAACACCACGCCGGCGATCTCGCGCTGCTCCAACTCGGCGCCGCGCTTGCGCAACAGCATCAGCCGCTGGGACCAGCCCGACTCGCCCACGGGGATGACCAGGCGGCCGCCGTCGGCCAGTTGCTCAATCAGGGGCGGGGGTACCTCCTCCGCCGCGCACGTTACGATGATGGCATCGTAGGGGGCGTGCTCGGGCCAGCCCTCGTAGCCGTCGCCGATGCGAATGTGCACGTTGCGATACCCTAGTTCGCTCAACCGCTCGCGGGCCTTCTCGGCCAGTTGCGGGATGCGCTCCACGGTGAATACCTCGCGGGCCAGCAGGGACAGGATCGCCGCCTGATAGCCGGAGCCTGCGCCGATTTCCAGCACCTTCTCGTGCCCCTTGAGTTCCAGCAACTGAGTCATCAGGGCCACGATGTACGGTTGGGAAATCGTCTGGCCGTAGCCGATGGGGAGCGGGTGATCGTCATAGGCGTCCTCGGCGTACTGCGCCGGCACGAATCGGTGGCGCGGCACGGCTTCCATCGCCGCCAGGACGCGCGGGTCGGATACTTCCCGCAGCACCAGTTTGCGCTTGGTCATCGGACAACCCCCGTCGGTTCTTCGCAGGCGGGCAGGCCAAGCAACAGCGGCTCCAGGCGCTCATGCACATACGCGGCGAGTTTGCGATACCCGCTCGCGCTCAGGTGGACGCCATCCGCCAGCCAGTCGCCAGGCGGGAGGCGGAGTTGGGCGTACACGTCCAGCAGGCGCGCGCGCCGCGCCGACGCCACCGCCCGCACCCGCGCATTGTAGGCGTCGCACGACCGCCGCAACTCCAGGCGCGACGCGGCGTCCAATTCGGGCCGAAACTCTGGCGCCAGCGGCGTGGTGGTCAGAAACACGACCCGCGCCCCCGCTCGCTCTGCCCGCCGACCCATCCAGTCCAGCGCCTGGGCGAAGATTCCCTCGGAGACGCGCGGCTCCCACCGCTTGCCCTCCCACGCGGCGTATTGCGCCTGCCATCTGCGCCAGCGCCGTTCCAGGCCGACGAACAGGCGGGAATGGCGCATGGCCCGAACCCACGTCGGCGCGGCAAAGGCCGCCTCCAGCCGCGCGTCGCTGTACGACCGCGCCAGGTTGGCGTCGTTCAGCCCGAAGGCGATGACCACCACCTGCGGTCGGAAAGTGCGCAGCAGAAGGGGCAGCAACTGCACCCCGTGCATTGTCGTCAGCCCGTTCGCGCCGCCGTTGATAAACGCGACGGGGAGGTCGGGATGCGCCGCCCCCCACAGATTTGCGATCACCGTGGGGTAGGCGTCGTGAGCCGAGACCTCGTGCCCGTACACGATAGAATCGCCGACGAGGAGGACGCGGGTCGGGGCGCGCCTGGCCCCTGCGCCCGCCAGGGTCTCGCGGCGCAGCGCGAAGTCGGCCAGCGTCGGCCAGGGCCGCGACAGCACCCGTGCCGCCCCCTCCAGGGCGAGCAGCCCCGCCAGGGCTGCAATTGTCCACATCCACCCTTTCTTCACGCCCTCATTGTAGCATGTCCACGTGCCGTGCGCAAGGTTTTGTGATATAATGGGGCGTGCTCAAAGACCAATCCTATCCGTGGAGTCCGTGGAGATGGCGCTAGACCCAGAATTGTTGGACATTCTCGTTTGCCCCCAGTGCCGAACCAAAGTGCAGATGTTCGGCGATTCGTGGCTGGTGTGCCCGAACCCGCAGTGCCGCCGCAAGTACCCGATTGTGGAGGACATCCCCGTCATGCTGATTGAGGAAGGGGACAAGTACATGGACGTGCCGCCCGAGCAGTTGGACATCACCAAAGTCTCGCTGGAGACCGTGGGGAAGCCCGATGAGAACGCGTAGCCTCGTCATCGCCGTCTTGCTCCTGATGGCGCTTCTGCCCGCCATGCCGGCCCAGGCTCAGGAGCCGTGGACGGGCAGCCGCCTGACCGCGAAGGTGGACTTCGGCGCCTCCATCACCTTTGCCTTGCAGGCGCAGACGGCCTCGCCTGTGCAGGCGTTGCACCTGCTCTACCAACTGGAGGGCGAGCGGGCGCGCAACCGCGTGAACCTGGACGACACCGGCACCCGCATCAACGCCGAGTGGACGTGGGAACTGGAGCCTGGGGACGTGCCGCCAGGCAGGGTCGTTACCTACTGGTGGCGGGCCGAACTGGCCGACGGGCGCACGCTGGAGACCGAGCGCGCCACGGTAACCTATGAGGACAGCCGCTTCACCTGGAAGCAGCGCCAGGAGGGCAACCTGGTCGTCCACTGGTATGGCGATAGCCAACGCGAGGCCGACAAGATTATGGCCGCGGCCCAGGCGGCTCTGCAACGCCTTCAGGCCGGCACGGGGGTAGAACTCCAAAAACCCATCCGCATCTTCCTGTACCGCAGCAAGGCCGACATGCGGCTTGCCATCCCGTCGCGCAGCGAGTCCTACGACATCGCCACCATCACCCTGGGCATGGCGATGGGCGGCGATACCATCGTCATCCTGTCCACGGCCGCCGACGCCGACCGTACCATCGCCCACGAGTTGAGCCATATCGTCATCGGCGCGTACACCGACAACCCGCTGGGCGGGCTGCCCACGTGGCTGGACGAGGGCCTGGCCATGTACGCCGAAGGGGACCTGCGCGGCGAGAATCAGTCGGACTTGGAGCGGGCGATTCGCACCAACACCCTGATTTCGGTGCGGTCGCTTTCGGCCTACACGGGCGACCCCTCGCAGGTGGATTTGTTCTACGGCGAGTGCTACTCGGTCGTGAAGTTCCTCATTGATACCTTTGGCGCGGACAAGATGGATGCGCTCCTCAAGACGTTTAAGAGGGGCGTGTACCAGGAGGATGCCCTGCGCGAGGTGTACGGCTTCGGGATTGACGAACTGGACGCGCGCTGGCGAGAGGCCATCGGCGCGCCGCCGCAACCCACGCCTGCGCCCACCACGCCACCCGTGTTGCCGACGCCGCGCCCGCAACAAGAGCCTGCCCCCACGCCGATATGCTCGTCGGCGGCGCTGATTCTGGCCGCGCTCGGTGCGCTGATCGTGCGGAGGGTTCGGACGTAGCGCGCCTCACCCCCCGTTGCTGTCGGCCTGGGCGGCGGGTTCGCGCTTGATGATGCGGAACGTGTCAAAGTCGTTGGCCACGACGGTGTTGGGGAAGATGCGCGTGGCCTCGCCCAGAATCTGCCGCTCCGAGTAGCGCCGCGAGATGTGCGTCAGGATGAGCAGGCGCACGTTGGCATCCGCGGCCAGCCGCGCCGCCTGCGACGCCGTCAGGTGCCCGAACTTGCGGGCCATGTCGGCTTCCTCGTCGGTGTACGTGGCCTCAATGACCAGGGCGTCGGCGTGCCGGGCCACGCTCGCCAGCCCGTCGGTGCTCCCCGCGTCGCCGACGAACACCAACTTGGCCCCGCCGATCGGCTCGCCCAGCACGTCGTCGGGGGTGATAATGCGCCCGTCGGCCAGCCTCACCGTCTCGCCGCGCACCAGCCGCGCCCGCTCGGGCCCCGCCGGGAGGCCCAGCGCCTCGGCCTTGTCCACCAGGAAGGGCCGCTTCTCCTTCTCGTAGAACGTGAACCCGAAGCACCCAGGCCCTCGGTGCTGCACCGGAAAGGCGATGAGCGCAAAGGAGTCGTCCTGCAGCACGATACCCGGCTCCAGTTCGGTGTACACGATTTCTATGGGCGGGATACCCTCGCCGAAGACGACGTTCATCAGGGTGCGCACGCGCTCCAGCGCCCACGCCCCGCCCATGATCTCCACGCGGTCTATGGACTCCCATCGGGCGAAGGTGGACATCAACCCCCCCAGACCCAGGATGTGATCCAAGTGCCCGTGGGTGATGAGGATTCGGTCCATGCGCTTGAAGCCCAGGCCGCTCTTGAGCAGTTGCCGCTGGGTGCCCTCGCCGCAGTCTATCAGGAAGCGGTACTCCTTGTGGAGCACCATCGCCGATGACAGCCCGCGCTTGACGGACGGGGCGGATGCCGATGTTCCGAGAAAGATGAGTTCAAACATGCTGTCTCCATTGTGTTGTCATGCTGCGCGGGGCTTCGGCCGTAGCCGCCCCGTGTCCCGTATGGCGGGTTCGGGGACATGCCCGATGCCCCTCACCCTAACCCTCTCCCGGCGGGAGAGGGGACACCCGCCTTACCCTGCACTCGCGCCGCGCACCCGAACCAGCGCGCCCGTCGGGTGAGGTTCAATCGCCACCCGCTGGCCGAGAAACTGCTCTATGACCCAGGCGTTGGTACGCAGATGCTCGGTGGCCCGCGGCGTGGTGAACGCCACATCCACCCCGGCCAGCACCGCGGGCAGCAGCAACTGGTCGGCCAGATGCTCGTCCACGGCGGCTTTCGTCTCGTGAGACCGCACGAGTTCACGGGCTGCCTCCTCGGCGACGCGCTCGGCGGGCTTCCGCAGCGCGCCGTAGGCGGTGAATCCGCCCAGGCCGCGTTCGTACTCGGCGACCAGGAAGACCACCGTGCCGAAGCCCACCGCAGGCGCTTCCACCTCGTCTATCTCGGCGCGAAGACCGGCCTTGCGGAGCGTCTCCAGCGCCTGGGCCTTTTGCCGCTGGATGATGTGCGCCGGCAGGTTGGACGCCGCGCTGATGCCCCAGATGCGGGTGATGCGCCCTCGCCGCGTCCAGTCCAGGGCCGACTCCGCGCGCTCGCCGGAGGGCGCGTCCGCCGCCGCATGCTGCCGGGGCCGGATGCGGGCATGGACGACGCCCCCGCCCTTCGGGTACCAGCCCCACCGTTCCAACGCCAGGTCTGCCGCAAACCCCAAACGGGCGACCGCCGGCAGGTACACGTGCGCCAGATAGTGGAACGGCGGGCTCCAGGGCACGTGCGTCCCTCCGACCAGCGTCAGCCGCGAGGGCGCGCCAACCAGCGACAGGGGCAGAAACAGCGTCTGGAACACCAGCGAGACGGCTCCTGCGCTTCCGCCCGCTTCTGTGGCCCCCACGTCAAACGTATAGTCGCCGCCGGCGGGTCGGCGTTGGGGCGCGAACAGCAAGTCCTGGGACCCGATGCGGTCGCCCTCCACCGTCGCGCCGCAGAGCGCCGCCGCCGCGCGCACGGCCAGCAGGTGCTGGGGCCGCAACCCGGGCGTGGGGCGGCCCGCCCGTATCCGACGCATGCGAAACGGCCGGCCCAGCGCCACGGCCAGCGACAGGGCCGTGCGCAGAATCTGCCCACCGCCCTCGCCGAAGGAGCCGTCTATCTCCAGCAAGTCGCCCCGCGCTTCGGCCATGGCGCCCTGCTCACGGGCTTGCGGCGACGGAATCCGACGGGAGTTCCACGCTCTCCTTGCGGTAGAAGCGGATGCCCGTGTCGCCTGCATCCACGATGATGATGTCGCCCTCTCGGAATTCGCCGCTCAGCAGGCGCAGCGCCAGGGCGTTCTCCACGTGCTTCTGGAGCGCCCGGCGCAGCGGTCGCGCGCCGAAGTTGGGGTCGTAGCCCTCCCGCGCCAGCCAGTCGCGCGCGGCCTCGGTCAATTCCACCTCCACGCCCTGCTCGCGCAGACGGGCGCGAATCTCCTTCATCTGGAGGTCCACGATCTGCTTGACCTGGTCCAACGTGAGCGTGTGGAAGATGATGATCTCGTCCACGCGGTTCAGGAACTCGGGCCGGAAGGTCTCGCGCAGGCCGCGCTCAATGGCCTCGTGCGCGGCCCGCTCCTCGGCGTCCCGCGCGTCGCCCGCGCGGAAGCCCAACGTGCCGCCCTTGCGGGTGTACTGTGTGCCGATGTTGGAGGTCATGATGACCACCGTGTTGCGGAAGTCCACCGTATGGCCCTGGCCGTCGGTCAGGCGGCCGTCCTCCAGAATCTGCAGCAGGGCGTTCCAGACTTCGGGGTGCGCCTTCTCTATCTCGTCAAACAGCACGACCTGATAGGGTCTGCGGCGGACGGCCTCGGTCAGTTGCCCGCCCTCTTCGTAGCCCACGTAGCCGGGCGGCGCGCCGATGAGACGGGACACCGTGTGGCGCTCGCGGTATTCGCTCATGTCCACGCGCACCAGGGCCTCCTCGTCGTCAAACAGGAACCAGGCCAGCGCCTTGGCCAACTCGGTCTTGCCGACGCCCGACGAGCCGAGGAAGATGAACGACCCGATGGGGCGGCGCGGGTCTTTCAGCCCGGACCGCGCCCGGCGGATGGCGTTGGACACGGCGCGGATGGCCTCATCCTGCCCCACGATGCGCTCGTGGAGCCGCTCCTCCATGTGCACGAGGCGCTCGGCTTCGGTCTCCATGAGCGCCGTAACCGGTATGCCGGTCCACGTGGCCACCACCTCGGCGATGTCCTGCACGTCCACGACTTCGTCAATGTTCTTTTCGCGCTGCCAGGCTTCGCGGGCGGCGTTGAATTCCTGTTCCAACCGCAGGCGCTCGCTGCGATAGACGGCGGCCTTTTCGTAGTCGCGACGCTGCCAGGCGGCCTCTTCCTCGGTGGCGAGTTTGTGGATGGCGGCCCGCTTCTCCTTGAGTTCGGGCGGCATGCTGTGAATCGCCATCCGCAGTTTGGAGGCCGCCTCGTCTATCAGGTCAATGGCCTTGTCGGGCAGGTGCCGGTCGGTTACGTAGCGTTTGGACAGGCGCGCCGCGGCGACCAAGGCTTCGTCGGAGAAGCGCACCTTGTGATGCGCCTCGTAGCGATCGCGCACGCCCCGCAGCATCTGGATCGTCTCCTCCACCGACGGCTCGTCCACGAACACGGGCGCGAAACGGCGCTCCAGGGCCGCGTCTTTCTCTATGTAGCGACGGTATTCGTCTAGCGTCGTGGCGCCCACGCACTGGAGTTCGCCCCTGGCCAGGGCGGGCTTCAGCATGTTGGAGGCGTCCATAGCGCCCATGGCGGCGCCCGCGCCAACTACGGTGTGGAGTTCGTCAATGAAGAGGATGATCTCGCCCTGGGCGCGCTGAATCTCCTCAATGGCGGTCTTCAGGCGCTCCTCAAACTCGCCGCGGAACCGCGTGCCCGCCACCATCGCGCCCAGGTCCAGGGCGAGGACGCGCTTGCCCATCAGGATTTCGGGCACGTCGTCCTGCACAATCTTCTGGGCCAGGCCCTCCACGATGGCCGTCTTGCCCACGCCCGCCTCGCCGATGAGCACCGGGTTGTTCTTGGTGCGGCGCGACAGAATCTGCATCACGCGCATGATCTCTTTGTCGCGGCCGATGACGGGGTCCAGTTTGCCCTCCCGGGCCAGTTGGGTGAGGTCGCGCGTGTACCGCTCCAACGTGCGGTAGCGTGATTCGGCCTGCGGAGAGGTAACCTTCTGCCCGCCCCGCACCTGCGCAATGGCGTCCAGGACGCGCTCGCGGGTAACATCCATCTCTTCCAGCAGCCGCGACGCCGGCGAGCCCCGCTCCGCCAGGATGGCCAGGAACAGGTGCTCGGTGGAGATGTAGTCGTCCTTCAGGCGATTCGCTTCCTCGTTGGCGGTGTCCACCACGTGCTTCAGGCGCGGCGTGATGAACATCTGGCCGGGCATGGCGCTGCCGAACCCCGCGGTTCTGGGCGCGGCGCGCAATGTCGCCTCAAGGCGCTGCTTGAGCGTCTCGGCGTCCACGCCCAGTTTGTCCAGAATCTGGGGGATCACGCCCCCCGACTGTTCTATCAGCGCCAGGAGCAGGTGCTCGGTGTCCACCTGCGTGTGGTTGTAGCGCTGAAGGATCTCGTAGGCGCGCATGGCCGCATCCTGCGCGCGCTCTGTAAACCGATCAAATCGCATCATAGGTCTTCACCTCGCCGGCGCGTGCCGGCCCTGGGTGCAGGGGCTAATACCGCAAGAGCGCGCCGATCTGGCCTGCGCGCGTCAGGGCGTCGTTCCCCTGCACGAATTCCACCTCCACGCCCCGCTGGATGGCGCGGCGGACGATGGCATCCACCGCGTCCTTGATGAGAACCATGGGGCCTCCGCAATAGACGCATTTTCCCGTATCTTGGGCGCCGATGTAGCCGCAGTGGTCGCATCGGAACGCGGTGGCCTGGAAGCCCTCTTCCACCACGAGGATATGCACCCGCTCCTCCTGGAGCGCGGTCAGCGTGTCGGCCAGGCCGATAGCACCCGGCCCGCCTTTGGTCGCCGCGGTAACCACCTGCTGGACGAGTTCGGCTTCGCGAGCGCGCTCTGCCTCCTCCAGCAAATCTTGCGCCCGCTCCAGCGCCTCGCTTTCCGACGCCGTGATGTCTATGGACATGGTGCCGATCACACTATCGCGCAATGCCTTGGGCAGCATGGTCAGAAACTTTGACACCGTCTCGTCCTGCCCGCCCACGATGAGCCGCTTGCACTGGTGCCTGTTGCAGAAGTCTTTGACGAGCGACGCGGCCTCTTTCAGATTCTGGTGGGCTTTCTCATCCTGGCGGCGCTGCAACCGCTGGGCCGCCCAGCCGCCCTTCTTGTGGCGCTTCAACTCCGTGCCGAATGTCCCCGCGGTGTCTTCCACCATGCCGAGATGGTACAGGATCACGCGGGTTCCTTCCTGGTCCACCAGCGCCACGGCGAACTTGCCGTATTCGTCCAGCATGTCGCTCAGCGGCTTCACATACGGTCGGTCGGCCACGAAGACGTGGTTGCTGACCGGCACGCTGACCGGAAGGGCCCGCCAGAAACCCTCCTCCTGGCACGAGAACATGGCCAACCCCTTGGCCTTCCAATCGTATTCCAAGTCCACGAAACGCTCCATGCGGTCCGCGTCGGACTGGGCCGCGCCCAGCGCGATCGCCTGCTTCAACATTCCGCGCAGGCTCAACTTCGCTTCGTCCTTGAGATGGCGGGAAGGATCTGTGCTCAGGTACAGGCTCAACACCGTGGCTCCATCTGCGTGAAAAGCCGCCAGTTCGCGAACGTCCTTTTCGTCAAACATACTGTCCTCCTGTTTGCATGATCCGATTTCTTGCCGCCTACTCGCTACCCTGCAACTTGCTCTTCAGCAAGGCAACTTCGCGTTCAAAGCGCGCCTGTAGGGCTTCCATCTCCGCTTTCATCTGCGCGACTTGATCCATGAGCGACAAGATGGCCTCCACCCCCGCCAGGTTGACGCCCAACTCATCCGTAAGACGCTGGATTTGCCGCAATCGTTCAATGTCGCGGGGCGAGTACAGCCGCCTGTTCCCCGGCGACCGGCATGGCTTGATCAACCCCAGACTCTCGTAGTAGCGAAGGGTCTGGGGATGAACACCCACCAACTTTGCCGCCACACTGATGACGTAGCAGGGTTCCTGCGGCGAAGGATTGCCGGTCACGGATCTCCTCCCACGGTTACCTGCGCGGGCGCTGGCCCAGGGTAACCCGAATGGACAGCCGCTCTGTGCCGCGAATCACATCCAGCACGACAACCTGGCCGGCCTCGGTGAAGTCCAGGTAACTGATGAGCGAGTCCATGCCGGTTACCCGATTGCCGTCTATGCCCACGATGATGTCGCCGCCGGCCTGGACCGGCTCCAAGTAGCCGGGCACCCGCACGGTGCGCCGCCCGCCTCGCAGCCCGGCCTTATCGGCAGGGCCGCCGGCCGTTACCTGGCCCACCAGCGCGCCGCGCTCCACGGGCAGGGCCAGAGCCTCCACCAGTTCGGGCGTGATGGTGTAGCCCTGGATGCCCAGCCACGGGTGCGCGTAGAAGCCGTCTTTGATGAGGGCGGGCGCCACCTTCTTGACGATGTTCACGGGGATGGCAAACCCCAGCCCCGCCGACGCGCCGGTCTCCGACACGATCATGGTGTTGACGCCGATGACGCGGCCCCGCAAGTCCAGCAGTGGCCCGCCGGAGTTGCCTGGATTGATGGCGGCGTCGGTCTGGATGAGGTTGGCGATGGAGAACCCGCTCTCCTGCGGGAAGACCCGCCCCAGCGCGCTGATGATGCCGCGCGTTACCGTGCGTTCCAGGCCAAACGGGTTGCCGATGGCGACGGCCCACTGGCCCACCTGAACCTTGCTGGAGTCGCCCAGTTCGGCCGGCACGATCAGGTCGGCCGGCGCGTCCACGCGGATCACGGCCAGGTCCGCGTCGGGGTCGGTGCCCACGACCTCGGCCGCGACCTGGGACCCGTCGGCCAGCACAACCCGAATGGTCTCGGCGTCTTCCACCACGTGGTTGTTCGTAACGATGTGCCCTTCGCGGTCGTAGAAGAAGCCCGAACCCGAGCCCGAGCCGGTGGCCGTCGTGATCTGAATGTGCACCACCGAGGGACCGACGCGCTGGACCAGGTTCACCAGCAGGCGCTCCTCCAGTTCCAGCGACTCGTAGTCCTGCTGGGGGAGCGGCGTGGCCGTGGCGACGACCACGGGGAGCGCCGTGGGTTGCGGCGTGGCCCTCGGCGACGTGGATGTGCCATCTCCTGTGAAGCCGCAGCCCAGGAGAAGGAGCAACACCGCCGCGAAAAAGACCCAGGACTTGCGTACGTCAAACCGCGCTTTCATTTGTGCTCTGCTCCTTGAACATTGCATTTCCCCACGCGTTGGCAGAGGCGGGTGGGGACAATCCGATTGTGCGACAGATGCTTGCCGAAGGACAGGATTCCACAGCACCCGCCTTTCTCCGACCAAACGGTGCCGAGGTGCCGCGTGCGTTGACCAGATGAGGCGCCAGGGTTGAAGGATCTCTGCGCACATTATAGCACGGATTGCGAGCGGCTGTCAATATTTTAATGCGCTATTGTGAGGAAATCTTACAGCGTTACTGCAAGACCTACCGACAATCCGCATGTCGCCTGCATGGGAGCGGGATATTGCGGGCCGCGCCATGCCGCGATTTGCGACAAAAGTTACAGACGTGGCCTTGCAGCGATGCTAGAATTTTCGTATGAGGGCGGAAGTCTCCGCCTTATCCTCGCAGACCCGCGTGCTGCAAAAACCACAAGGAGGGGGCTATGTACGCAACGGATGTCATCTGGTGGGCTTACACGGCATTCCTGGTTCTGGCGATCCTCTTCATGCTGCTCTTCGCCTGGAAAGTGAGGGAGAAAGGAGATTGAGATGGACAAACGGGAACGGAACTGGTTGTTCGTCCTCGTGGGCGTGTTCCTGCTCGTCAACGCCATCACACTCTCGCCTTTGGTTCCCTGGCAACGGTGGCTCCTGTGGTCTCGCCCCACGCCCGACCGAATCGTTCCGCTGGAGTTTGAAGACTACCAGATTCGGTTTCCCCAGGGCGGCGTGCAGGTCAAGGTCAATGAGTTCGTGCAGTTTGTCGCCACGTCCAAGGACGTAACCTACGGCTTCGGGGTGTTCCGTCCCGATGGGACGATGGTCTTCCAGATGCAGGTCCTGCCGGGCTACGAGAACAAGATTACGTGGAAGTTTGACACCCCTGGCGTGTACGATGTGCGTTCCACCGAATACTCAGGCCCGCGCCATTCGGAGATGTACTTCCCGAATGCCATTCGCGTAGTGCCATAGGGGAGGTGTGAGATGGCGAAACTCACTTGGCAAACGAAGTGGATGCTGCGGTTCGCGGTGGTGGGGCTGCTGTTCCTGGCGCTGTCGGGGTTTGAGGGAATGCTCATGCGTACCCAACTGGCGGCGCCCGGCGCGCTCCGGGGCATGGAGGAGGCGCTGATGGCGCTGCGGCCCGTGGGGCGCGAGGTGTCCTCGGCGGAATTGTTCTACGCGATGCTCACGGCGCACCCCATCGTCGGCATCTACGGCTTCGCCTACATGCTGGTGTTCGGCGCGTTTTACTTCCTGGTTCCTTATCTCCTCGGCAAAGAAGTTCGCCACAAGAAACTGCTGGTCTTCAACTTCTGGGCGCAGATTGTCGGCGTGATGATTTGCTGGGGCGCGGGGTTCTTCGGGCTGTTCAATTCGCTGTACACGCTCTACTGGCCGCTGCCCGTGTCCTATGACCGCGTGCCGCTCATCGGGAGCATCGCCTTCACCGTCGGCGCGGCCATCATCATGGTCAACATCCTGCTGTTCTCGTTCAACACCTTCAGCACCGTGCTGAGCAAGAGCAACCCAGGCTCGTACAGTTTCGGCGCGTTTCTGCGGGCGGCGTTCGGCATCTCGCGGCTGATGAAGCGCCTGGGCAAAGAGGACAAGGCCGCGCCCAACCTGGACTACAACGGGCTGCCCGTGTTCATCGTGGCGGTGGCGCGCGGCTCCATTGACACCGTCATCAACGCCATCGTGCTCCTCACGGCGGGGGCGTTGATTTTGGTCTATGGCATCGCGGCGCTTGTGAAGTCGCCGCTGAACCCCGCCGCCATTGACCCGCTCATCTACAAGAACTGGTTCTGGTGGGGGCTGGACATGGTGGCCGACGGCAACGTGCTCATGTACACGGCGGGGGTGTGGTACCTGCTGGTGCCGCTGCTGGTGGGCCGCAAACTGTTCGGCGAGAACGTGGTGAAGACGGTCATCATGGTGGACTTGCTCGTGTCCCTGGGCGTATGGAGCCACCACCTGCTGGGCGATCAGAGCCAGCCGCTGTGGATGCGGCTCATTTCGGGGCAGTTCATCACGTGGGGCGAGTTTTTCACCATGGGCCTGACGCTGTTCGCCACGCTGATGACCATCTGGCTGGCGCGGCCCGTGAAGTTCTCGCCGCCGCTGAAGTTCGTGCTCGGCTCCATGTTCGGGTTCATCATGGGCGGCGCGGCGGGCCTCATCCAGGCCAACGTGGGGCTGAACGTGGTGTTCCACAACACCCAGTGGGTCGTGTCGCTCCACGCGCATACCTTCCTGCTGACCGGACTGGCAATGCTCTTGTTCGCCGTGGTGTACGCGCTGATCCCCATGCTGACGAACCTGGAGATCAAGAGCAAACGCCTCGTGGACGCCCACTTCTGGCTGTGGATGATCGGCTCGGTAGGGATGGCCTACGTGATGGGCATGGCGGGGGCGAGGGGCATGTTGCGCCGAACGCTGTACCCCGAAGGCAGCCAGTACCAGACGAACGAGATTCTGGCCGTCATCGGCGGCATCCTCATTGCAGTGGGCTTTGTCGCCTTCCTCATCAACATCATCGCCACGCTGGGGTGGAAGAACGTGCTGAGCCTGGTGGTGCCGGAGCGGTGGCTGGAGCGCAAACCGGCTTTGGCTCCGGCGGAGGCGTAGCCCAACCGCGAAGACTTGGAATGCTGAAGCCACGCTTCAGCATTCCAAATGCCAACGCCACGCTTCAGCATTCCAGAGCGCGAACCGTGCGGCGCACCTCGGAAGTGCGCCGCACGGTTCTTGCGCCCACGCGACCAAAGTCACATACAGGAGCGCGCCCCTGGTTTATACTGGATGTACAAGAAACCTGACAATCGGGCATCGGCCCGTTGCAAATCGGAGGCGCGAAGATGAGACCGACGGAGGTTCTCAAAGAGGAGCATCAGGGCATCAAGGTGGGGCTGCGCATCCTGGGCAGGATTGCCGACAAACTCCAGGTGGGGGAGTCGGTTCCGCCGGAGCACATGGAGCAGATGGTGGACTTCATCCGCACCTTCGCCGACCGCTGCCATCACGGCAAGGAGGAAGACCTGCTGTTCGGGGAGATGGAGAAGGCAGGCGTCCCCAAGGAGGGCGGCCCCATCGCGGTGATGCTGGCCGAGCATGACCAGGGGCGCTCCTACGTGCGGGCGATGGCCGACGCGCTGCCCGCGTACAAAGCCGGCGACCCCGCGGCGGCACGCCGCTTCGCGCAGAACGCTTCCAACTATATCGGCCTGCTCACCCAGCACATTGACAAGGAAGACAACATCCTGTACGTCATCGCCGACATGCACCTCTCGGACGAGCAGCAGGCCTGCCTGCTGGAAGGGTTTGATCGCGTGGAGATGGAGCGCATCGGCCCGGGCAAGCATGAGGAGTATCACCACATGCTGGACCGGCTGAGCGGAATATACCTGCAGTAGTCCGGGAGGGCGGAGTCTATGGAGCAGAGAACGCGCCCATTCATCACCAGCGAACTGGACATCCGCGCGGTGCCACCACCAGAGCGCCACCCGCTGATTGACGCCACGTTTGACGGCCTGCGACCCGGCGAGGCGTTCGTTTTGGTGAACGATCACGACCCCAAGCCGCTCCACTACGCCTTTCTGTACGAGCGGCCAGGCCAGTTCACCTGGGAGTACCTGGAGCAGGGGCCGGACATCTGGCGCGTGCGTATCGGCAAGCCCGAGTGAGCGCGACCGCACAGCAACGGAGAGGAGAGCCAATGGCAACGACAAAGAGTATTGACCCTGCGGTGTGTACCCTGCTGGAGTACGCCGAGCAGGAGGGCGTCTCCACGGCATTCAGCCGCGCCGAGGCGATGAAGCCCTGCCCCATCGGGCACATCGGCGCGTGCTGCAAGCATTGCCACATGGGCCCGTGCCGCCTGGTGAAGCCCGGCCAGACGGGCATCTGCGGGGCCACGATAGAGACCGTTACCTCACGCAACTTCGCCCGCATGATCGCGGTAGGCGCAGCGGCCCACTCCGATCACGGGCGCGACCTGGTGTTCACCCTGCTGGCCGCCGCCGAAGGCGAAGCGCCCGACTACCGAATCCGCGACGAGCGAAAACTGCGCGAGGTGGCGCGTTTCTTGGGCGTGGCCACCGAGAAGCGAGGCACGATGGAGGTGGCCCGCGACGTGGCGCTCAAGGCCATGGAGCAGTTCACGTCGCAACGCAAGGAGGCCGCCTACCTGCGCCGCGCCCCCAAGCCGCGCCAGGAAATCTGGCGCAATCTGGGCATCGCGCCACGCGGCATTGACCGCGAGGTGGTGGATTTGCTCCACCGCACCCACATCGGCGACGACCAGGACCACGAGCACATCCTCATGGCCGGCCTGCGCTGCGCCCTGGCCGACGGCTGGAGCGGCTCCATGCTGGCCACCGACATCACCGACATCCTGTTCGGCACGCCCGCGCCTTTGCAATCCCAGGCCAACCTGGGCATCCTGGGCAAGGACACCGTCAACATCGTTGTCCACGGCCACGAGCCGACGCTGTCGGAGATGATCGTCGCGGCATCCCAGGATCCCGAACTCATCGCCTACGCCCAATCCAAGGGCGCGACGGGTATCAACCTGACGGGCATCTGCTGCACGGCCAACGAGGTTCTCATGCGGCAGGGCGTGGGCACGGCGGGCAACTTCCTCAGCCAGGAACTTGCCATCCTCACCGGCGCGGTGGAGATGATGGTGGTGGATGTGCAATGCATCATGGAGGCGCTGGCCCCGCTGTCCCAGCGGTTCCACACCAAACTCGTAACCACCTCGCCCAAGGTGAAAATCCACGGCGCGCTCCACGTGGAGATGGACGAGCGGCGCGCCTTGGCCATCGCCAAAGACCTGGTGCGCATGGCGATTGACAACTACCCCAATCGCGGCGAGACCCGCATTCCGCAGTTCAAGAGCAACCTGGTGGCCGGGTTCTCCCATGAGTACCTGAACTATATGATGGGCGGCGTGTATCGGGGGTCGTTTCGCCCGCTCAACGAGGCGATCGTGCAGGGCCGCATTCGGGGTGTGGCGGGCGTGGCGGGGTGCAACAACCCCCGCGCCAGCGCGCATGATGCGGCGCACGAGTACATCGTCCGCGAGTTCATCCGCAATGACGTGCTGGTGGTGCAAACCGGATGCGGGGCGATTTCGGCGGCGAAGTACGGGCTGCTGTCGCCGGAACAGGCGTTCAATGAGGTTGGCGCGGGGCTACGTGAGGTCTGCGAGGCGCTGGGAATCCCGCCCGTGCTCCACATGGGGTCGTGCGTGGACAATTCGCGCATCCTCACGGTGTTGTCGCAGATGGCGACCGAGGGCGGGCTGGGCGAAGACATCAGCGACATCCCCGGCGTGGGCATCGCGCCCGAATGGATGAGCGAGAAAGCGGTGTCCATCGGGGCATACTTGGTCGCTTCGGGTGTGTACACGCTGTTCGGAGGCGACAACCCTGTGGAGGCCAGCCCCGTCGTAACCGAGTTCATCAGCCAGGGGTGGGAGCAGCGCGTCGGCGGCAAGTTGGAATTCGTGCGCGATCCCGAAGAGATTGTCGCGCGGTCGCTAGCGCACATAGACGCCAAGCGCGCCGCGCTGGGCCTGGCCCGCTACGACCCGCACCGCTTCGGGGCCAGCGGCGACGCGATGATGTTGCGCTGGCTGCGGGCGCGGGAGACAGGCGCGCCGGTCAGCCCCTACAGCCTCGCGAGTGTGGAGGTGGCCCAACCCGCTTGATTCCGCGGGTCCGATTGGCCCGTAACCATCCCCTCCGGCGGGCCTGGCTTGTGGCCTTTTGCGCATCGTGATATAATGGGCGCAAGAAGAGTCGGAGCCCACGGAGGTCTCAGACGTGCGAAGGCGCAGTCCAATCCGGGCGAAGCATGTGCGCCGACAGGAAGGTTGTGGCGTTCCCTGTCGGCAACGGCTTCGCCTTTCGTTTTCCGGGCCGACCGGGGCGCCGAAAGACTAGCGAGGAGGGGGACATGGATTTTACCCTGTCGGAAGAGCACCTCATGGTGCAGAAGATGGTGCGCGAGTTCGCCGAACGCGAGATCGCGCCCACGGTCAAGGAGAACGACCGCAAGCACACCTTTGACCGCAGCATCCTGCCCAAGATGGCCGCGCAGGGCATCCTCGGCATCTGCATCCCGGTGCGCTATGGTGGCGCGGGGATGGACTACATCTCCCTGGGCCTGACGTGCGAGGAACTGGAGCGAGTAGATACCTCGGCGCGGGTGATCATGTCGGTGCACGTCGGCCTGAATAGCCTGGGCCTGCTCCAGTGGGGCACGGAGGAGCAGAAGCAGAAGTACCTGGTCCCGCAGGCCATGGGGCAGAAGATCGCCACCTACGGCCTCACGGAGCCGGCAGCAGGTTCCGATGTGGTGGGCATCCAGTCCACCGCCCGCCGCGACGGCGACCACTGGATTCTCAACGGCGAGAAGATGTGGATTTCGCTGGCGGACGTGGCCGACCACTTCCTCATCTTCGCGTGGACGGACATGGAGAAGAAGAAGGCGCGCGACCACAGCGGCATGTCGGCGTTCATCGTGGAGCGCGGCTGGCCGGGCCTGGAGACCGGCACCATCCACGGCAAACTGGGCGTCCGCGCGGGCAACACCGGCTTCATCTCCATGACCGACGTCCCCGTGCCCGCCGAGAACATGCTGGGGCTGGAGGGCGAGGGGTTCAAGATCGCCATGTCGTGCCTGGACAACGGCCGCTACACGGTGGCGGCGGGGGCAACGGGCCTCATCCGCGCCTGCCTAGAGGCATCCGTGAAGTACGCCAACGAGCGCCAGACCTTCGGCGTCCCCATCGGCCAGCACCAACTCGTCCAGCAGATGATCGCCAACATGGTGCTGAAGTACGAGGCGGCGCGCCTGCTGTACCTGCGCGCAGGCTGGCTCAAGAACCAGGGCATCCGCAACACCCGCGAGACGGGCCTGGCCAAGTGGTTCGCGACGCAGTCGTCCTTTGAGTGCGCCGACGACGCCGTGGAAGTCCACGGAGCCTACGGCTATTCCGACGAGTACGATGTAGAACGGTATCTGCGCAACTCCAAGGGTGCGGTCATCTACGAAGGCTCCAAGGAGATTCAGCAACTCATGCAGGCGCAGTACGCCCTGGGATACCGCAGCGATAAGCCGCTTCGGTGCGAACTGCCCGCCTACGACCCCGAGGAGTGGCAGCGGGAAGCGTAAGGAGCGGTCAGCCGACAGCAATCAGCAATCAGCGATCAGCCGACAGCGGTCAGCGGGGTGTGCTGATGGCTGACGGCTAAAGGCTGATGGCTAAATGCTTCGGCAAGCAGTTCATCATCAGCAGAGGAGGTCAACGTGCACGCCATTGTCTGCATCAAACAGGTGCCTGACACGACGGATGTCAAGGTGAATCCGGAGACGGGGACCCTCATCCGCGAGGGCGTCCCCAGCATCGTGAACCCCTTTGATACCTATGCCATTGAGGAGGCCCTGCGCCTGCGCGAGAAATTCGGGGGCAAGGTAACGGTCATCTCCATGGGCCCGCCGCAGGCCAAAGAGGCGCTGAAGGAGGCCATCGCCATGGGCGCGGACGAGGCCATCCTTCTCAGCGATCGCGCCTTCGCCGGCTCGGACACCTGGGCCACCGCCTACACCCTGGCCAATGCCATCCGCAAGATCGGCGACTTTGATGTGATCCTGTGCGGCAAGCAGGCCATTGACGGCGACACCGGCCAGGTCGGCCCGGGCATCGCCCGCCAACTGGACATTGAGCAACTCACGTATGTCTTCAAGATTCAGGAGATTGACTTCCAGGCGAAGCGAATCAAGGTAGAGCGGCTTCTGGAGGAGGGCCGCGAGGTGGTGGAGACGCGCCTGCCCGCCCTGCTGACGGTCGTCAAGGACATCAACCAGCCGCGCTACCCCACCATCATGGGCATCCGACGGGCAACGCGGGCGGAGATTCCCGTCTGGACGGCAGCGGACCTGCCCGATGCCAAGCCGGACCTGCTGGGGCTGAAAGGCTCGCCGACGCAGGTGGTGCGCGTGTTCAACCCGCCGCCCCGCAGCGGGCAAATCGTGATGATTGAGGGCGAATCGCCCCAAGAGCAGGCCGCGAAACTGGCCGACCTGCTGCTTCAAGAGAAAGTGATATAGGAGGCTGCCATGGCGCTCTTGATCATTGACACCGAAGCGTGCATTGGCTGCGGGGCGTGCGTGGCGGCCTGTCCCTTCGGCGCGCTGCGCATGGAGAACGACAAGGCGGCGGTGGACGACAAGTGCACCGCCTGCGGCGCGTGCCTGGAGGTCTGCCCCGTGGAGGCGTTGAGCCTGCCCGAGCGGGGCAAGGGCGAAGAGGACATCAGCGCGTACCAGGGCGTCTGGGTCTGGGTGGAGCAGTTCCGAGGCGAGGCGTGCAGCATCTCCTGGGAGATGATGGGCCAGGGTCGCAAGATCGCCGACAGCCTGGGCACCACTCTCACGGCCTGCGTCCTGGGCCACAACGTGGAGGGCATCGCGCAGCAGGCCATTTACTACGGCGCAGACCGCGTCTTCCTGGTGGACGACCCGTCGCTGGGCGTGTACCGTACCGCGCCCTACGCCAAGCAACTGGTGCACCTGGTGCGGCAGTACAAGCCGGAAATCTTCCTGCTGGGGGCCAGCGCCCGTGGCCGAGATTTGGCCGGCGCCGTGGCCACCGAAGTCCACACCGGCCTGACGGCGGACTGCACGGGGCTGGACATTGACCCGGAGACGAAACTCCTGCGCCAGACCCGCCCGGCCTTCGGCGGCAACATCATGGCGACCATCATCTGCCCCAACTACCGCCCGCAGATGGCCACGGTGCGCCATCGCGTGTTTGAGATGCCCGAGCCGGATTCCAGCCGCCAGGGCCAGATTGTGAAAGTCCCGCCGGTGATGACCGAAGACCAGATCGCCGCCAAGGTGGTGGACTTCATCGTGGAGGAGGGCGAGGTCAACCTGGCCGATGCCAAGATCATCGTGTCGGGCGGACGGGGCGTGCGCGGGCCGGAGGGGTTCAAGCCGCTCCGCGAGTTGGCCGAGGTGCTCGGCGGGGCCGTCGGCTCCTCGCGCGCGGCCGTGGACGCCGGCTGGATTCCCTACGCGCACCAGGTGGGCCAGACCGGCCGCACCGTCCGCCCCGACCTGTACATCGCGTGCGGCATCTCCGGCGCCATCCAGCACCTGGCCGGAATGGGCACGTCCAAGATCATCGTGGCCATCAACAAAGACCCCGAGGCGCCCATCTTCAAGGTGGCCAACTACGGCATCGTGGGCGACCTGTTCCAGGTGGTGCCGGCGCTGGCGGAGGAACTACGCAAGCGCCTGCGCAAGTAGCCGAGATTTCCCCACCGAGGGCGCAGAGGGATACGGATATTCGTTCCCTCTGCGCCTCTACGGTGTGTTGTTGGTTGAAAACTACAGACTACAAAGATATGTAGAGCAAATTGGCAATTTGCTCTACGGGGACTGCACCTCACCCCCGGCTCCGCGGGCGTAGAGGGGGACTGAGGGGGTGAGGTTCGCGGGCGCATGGCGGCCGCTTTGCTCACCGCAGAGACCCGCAGAACGATGAGAATAGCCTAGAGTCTGCGCCTCTACGGTGTGTTGTTGGTTGAAAACTACAGACTACAAAGATAGTGTGCGGTGCAGGACTAGAGAACATGCCTGAAATCGTCATCAACCGCGAGTGGTGCAAGGGGTGCTACATCTGCGTCAGCGTGTGCCCCCGCCACGTGTTGGAAGTGGATCAGGAATCGTTTGACCACGGGATTCACCCCGTTGTCGCGGCGCGCCCCGACGATTGCACCGTGTGCCGCCAATGCGAACTGCTGTGCCCCGACCTGGCCATATCCGTGTTGGGCGAAGGGGCAGAAACTCCGGCCGCCGAGGCTCGTGTGGAACCCGCGCCAGGCCCGGCGCCGCGCCCTCTGCCTGCCGGATGGACCACGGTCGCGTCGCCCCTGCCTGCGGGCCGGTACTTCCTGCAGGGCGACGAAGCCTGCGCCGAGGGGGCCATCGCGGCGGGGTGCAACTTCTACGCCGGCTACCCCATCACGCCCGCCAGCGAGATCATGGAGCGCATCTGCGCGCGGTTTGCGGAACTGCCCGGCAAGCGCGTCTTTGCGCAGATGGAAGACGAGATCGCGTCCATCGCGTCGTGCATCGGCGCGGCGTGGGCGGGCGCGAAGGCCATGACGGCCACCAGCGGGCCGGGCATCAGCCTGATGGTGGAGAACCTGGGCTACGCCATCATCACCGAGACGCCGCTGGTCATCGTGGACGTGCAGCGCGCCGGCCCCAGCACCGGCCAGGCCACGCGCCCCGGCCAGGGCGACTACATGCAGGTCCGTTGGGGCGCTCACGGCGACTACGAGATCATCGTCCTGTCGCCGTGGTCCGTCGGCGAGATGTACACGGAGACCATCCGCGCCTTCAACCTGGCCGAACGCTTCCGCGTGCCGGTGGTTCTCCTGACCGACGAGGGCGTGGGCCACCTGCGCGAGAACCTGACCATCCCGCCGGACGTTCGCATTTTCAACCGCATCGGCCCATCGGACCGCGAGCCGCCCTTCGGCGGGCGGCCGGTTCCGCCCATGCCCGTCTTCGGCGAGGGACATCGCCTGCTGGTTACCGGCTCCACGCACGATGAGTGGGGCTACCGCCGCACGTCCAGCGCCAAAGTGCAGGCCGAACTGACGGCGCGGCTCTGCACCAAGATCACGGACAGCCTGGACGAGATTCTGGCAAGCGAGACGTACCTTTGCGACGACGACGGTCTTGACCTGCTGCTGGTGAGTTTTGGCTTCACGGCGCGGTCGGCATTGGGGGCGGCGCGAATGGCCCGCGAGGCCGGGTATCGGGTCGGGCTGTTCCGCCCGCGCACCGTGTGGCCCTTCCCCGCCGAGGCCCTGCGCGCGGTGGCCGCGAAAAGCGCCTGCGTGCTGGTGGCCGAGATGAATCGCGGGCAGATGCTCCGCGAGGTCCAGCGGGTGGTTCCCGACGCGCGCGGATATGGCAAGACCGACGGCGAAGTGATTGCGCCGGGCGAAATCTGGGCCGCGGCGAAGGAGTGGCTACGATGAGCGCAAACACGGCGACAACCGCATCCATACGGGAGTTGATACGGCCCGAGGTCTTCCCCTCCACCATGTGCCCCGGGTGCGGCCACGGCATCCTGATGGGCGCGATCCTGCGGGCGGTGGACGAACTGGGGTGGGACATGCGCCGAATGCTGTTTGTGTCGGGCATCGGGTGCGCGGGGTGGATTCCCAGCCCGCACATCGCCGCTGACACGCTCCACACCACCCACGGGCGGCCCATCGCCTTCGCTACCGGCGCGGCGCTGTTCAACCCCGACCTGCACGTCGTCGTCATCGGCGGCGATGGCGACATCGCGGCTATCGGCGGCAACCACCTGATCCACGCCGCCCGCCGCAACGTGCACATGACGGTGATCTGCGCCAACAATCAAATCTATGGCATGACCGGCGGGCAGGTAACCCCCACCACCGACATCGGCACCATCACGGCCACCACGCCGCGGGGCAACGAGGAGCCGCCGTTTGACCTGTGCAGGCTGGTGGAGGGCGCGGGGGCGTCGTTTGTGGCGCGTTGGTCCGTGTACCACATCCGCCCACTCATCCGCACGCTGAAAGAGGCGTTTCAGCACGTGGGGTTCGCCTTCGTGGAAGTCCTCAGCCCGTGCCCCACGCAATGGGGCCGCCGCAACCAACTGGCCGACCCGGTGGCGCTCCTGGAGCGGTACAAAGGCCTCTGCGTCCCCAAAGACCGCGCCGCGAAGATGACCGCCGAGGAGTTGGCGGGTTTGTTTGGTGGGGGGTGGTTTTGGTCGCCGCGGCTTGGTAATTGGGGCGCCGCCCGACGGGAGGGGCGCCCCACCTCGCTACCGCCCTTTCCTACCCACCCGCACCAACCCAAGCGCGGCGAGGACGGCCGCTAGCCCGAACCCCCCGAGCGGCAGGTAGGGGAACGCGGGCGTCGGCGCGGCGCGAACCACGAACGCATCAATGCCGCATTTCGCTCCCTGGGCGGCCGGATTCGTTTGCTCCGCGACCGTGAGGGTCAGCGTGTGGGGCCCGCTGCCCGCGGCCTGGACGACCGACACTTCCGTCCAGATGTCGCTGTTGCTGTGCAGGTCTATGTACGACCGCCCCTCCGCATCCACCGGCAGGCCGGGCGCGTTCCGCCCGTCCAGCGCCACCCGTAGCCGCCCCGCGTAGGGCGACTTGTGCACCACCAGGCTCACGATCTGGCCGGTGAACGAGAACGTCAGCGATGCGCCGGCCTGCGATGCCTCTAGGTAGCCCCCTCCGCTCACCTGCGGCGCGAGGATGCGTTCCCACGGGCCGTCGCGGGTTACGGCGGGGCTGGTCTCCTCGTGGGTGCCCGGGCCGGCGGGGGGCATGGCGGCAGCGGCCTCCTTGATGGCGTAGTATAGGCGGCGCGGCGTGAAGTCGGGATCCACCATGCGGAAGTAGTAGGCCGCCTCGTCCGCCGGATACTGGCCCACCTGGCGGAAGTACCAGATGCAGAAGACGCCGGCCCACGGCCATTCGCGCCGGGCCAACTCAATCCCCCGCACCGTGTACTGCGCCTGCGTCTCCTCGTCCACGCGCCCCCAGATGAGCGCCCCCAGCGGGAACGACTCGGGCGCGGCGTTCCAGCCGTATTCGTTGAACCAGACGGCCTTGCGGCTGTCGCCGTACTTCTCCATAATCTGACGCAGGAGCACCACGCGAGAGAAGTTGAGTTTGTTCGGGTCGGGCGGGTCGTCGGGCGGCAGGCTCATCCCGAAGGCGTTGGCCGACAGGATGTCAAAGTAGTCCTTCGCCCCGGCTTGGTACATCTCCTCCAGGAACTGGAGGTCGCTCATGGAGCGCCACTTCCCCGGTTCGGGGTGCGGCTCGCCCAGCGTGATGGCCAGCGGCGCGCTGAGGACGACGATGTTGGGGTCGGCCTCTTTGGCCCGCAAGTAGGCGATCTTGAGCAACTCCACGTACCCGGCCGGATCTACCGGACGTTCGCCCCACTCGGGGTAGATGTTCGGCTCGTTCCAAATCTGGATGTAGTGGATGCGGCCCTTGAAATGGCGGACGAACTCGTACACGAAGTTGCCGTAGTCGGCGAAGTTGTCGGGCGGGCGCTCCTTGAGGGTATTGTCCTGGCGCGTCCAGTCGGGCGGGCGGTCCAGTCGGGCGATGACCTCCATGCCATACTGGAGGAATAGGTCAACGATCTGGTCGTACTTGCCCCAACTGCTTTCGCCAGTGGCGGGAATGCGGAAGTCTCCCTTGCGGGGTTCAATCTCCTCCCACGAGAACTGCTGCTTAGCCCAGTGGATGCCGGCGGCGGCTGCCATCTGGACGGTCTTCTCGCGCTTCCACAGTTCCACCTCGCGGGCCAGGAAGAAATTGGCCCCGAACGGGTTCACGTCGGTGTCGTGCACCTGTCGCGGCGGCGTCGGCTGGACTCCGGACGAGTGCAGCGCCCGGCGGTACTCGGCCAGGGTGCGACCCACGCCCGCCAGCGCGCCCAGGAGCACCGCCAGCAACGCTACTATCGTGAGAATCTTCCTGCCCGGGAAGCGCAAGCCTACCTCCAGGAACCGATCAACGTGCCGCGGATTATACCCTCGGCTTCGTGCTTTGTCAACGGATGTTCTTGCCGCTATAATCCGAGGCGAGGGCAGGGTGTTTGCGACGGACTTGCCTGCCCGTACATGGGGGAGACTGGAAAGCGATGGAGATCATCGCCACGCACGAGAACACGGATTTTGACGCGCTGGCGTCGCTCCTGGCGGCGTCCAAACTGTATCCGCGCGCCACGCCCGTGCTCCCGCGTCGGCTCAACCGCAACGTGCAGGACTTCGTTACGCTCTACTGGGAGCAGTTGCCGTTCTGGCACGCCGAGGACCTGCCTCGTCGGCCCATCACGCGCCTCATCCTCGTGGATACGCAAACGGCTCCCACATTGAAGGGCATGGGCAAGAATACCAAGATGGAGATCATTGATCACCACCCCCGGAGCGCCGACCTGCCCGAGGATGTGGTATTCTCGTTGGCCGACACCGGCGCGACGACGACGCTGCTGGTGGAGCAGGTGTCGCAGGCGCTGGTGCCCCTCTCGCCCATTGAGGCCACGCTCCTCCTGCTCGGCATCTATGAGGACACCGGCTCGCTGAGCTACCTGACGACGACGGCCCGCGACGCCCGCGCGGCCGCCTGGCTGCTGGACCGCCGCGCAAACCTGGAGGTGGTCAACCGCTACCTCCGCTACCCCCTTACCGAACGGCAGCGCAATCTGTACGATCAATTGCTGCAGAACAGCGAG